>JAAZFF010000105.1 GCA_012511845.1 Lentisphaerota bacterium | reverse complement strand
GGTCGGGAAAACCCGCGCGGCAACGCTTCACGAAGTTGTGTTGAAATGCTCAACACAGGGTTTAATGCCGACATAGGATCCTGAAAAATATAAGCTATTCCTCCATTTCCCCGGACTTCACGTAATTCGTTTTCAGCAAGCTGCAGAATATTTCTCCCTTTAAATACAACTTCTCCTGTGCATCTTGCCGTATCTGTAGGGGGCAAGCGAGTAAGCGTCATTGCTGTGATGCTTTTGCCGCAGCCGCTTTCTCCTACAAGACAAAAAAAGCCGGATTTTTCAATCGAAAAAGATATCCCCCTGACAATATGAACTTAATCTTCCTCACTTCTCAGTGAAACATCTAGATTGTTTACAGAAAGAACTTTCATATATAAAGAGTCTTTATCCTTTTATTCCGCTTAATAACAACTATCTTCAGCACAGGCGCTGCAGGTATAAACCGAATAGGCGTAAAGGCAAAGAGATTTTTTATCAACTTTATCCCTGGCCATGAAATAAATGATCTTTATTACTCAAAATTCGAACATGCGTTCCACTGGTACTCTGGCGCGTTTGACAAGTGCCGCATCCAGCTCCACAGGAAACTGCATTTTTTTCAATGAATCCAGAACTTTTTCAAGCGTTATTTTTTTCATATTCGGACACACCGGTAATGGAATCAAGGGGATAAACTCCTTGCCGGGGTTTTCTTTGCGTAAACGATGGAGAATTCCTGTTTCGGTTCCTATTATTATCTGTTTGGCGTCTGTCTTTTTCGCAAAATCCAATATCCCTGCAGTACTGAGGGCGCTATCAGCGATCTCAACAATAGCCGGGCTGCACTCCGGGTGTACAACCATTGCGGCGTCCGGATACTCTGCCCTAATTTTTTCAGCTGCATCGGGCATCATGCGATTATGGGTAGGGCAATAGCCGGGCCATAAGTCCATTTTACGGCCGGTAAGCTTCATAATATTTGCCCCGAGATTCTGATCGGGAAGAAACATTATCTTTTTGTCTTCCGGTATGGAACGGATAATCTTTTCAGCGTTTGATGATGTACAGCAGATATCAACCTCAGCCTTGACTTCAGCAGTTGTATTAACGTACGCCACGAGTACTGTATCAGGATTTCTCTCCCGATATTTCCGCACGGCTTCTGCCGGTGCCATATCTGCCATGGGGCATCCGGCATTGGGGTCAGGGTGCAAAACAACTGATTCGGGCGATAGGATTTTTGCCGTTTCAGCCATGAAAGAAACACCGCAAAAAACTATAACAGGAGAACCTGTATTTTTTGCCATGATGCTCAACTCGAGGGAGTCACCAACAAAATCGGCTATATCCTGAACTTCTCCATCAACATAATTATGCGCCAGGATTACAGCATTACGCTTTTCCTTAAGCTCTAAAATCTGTTCTTCTATACTGATTGTTTTCATGATGCATGAAGTGGTTTAAATATCAACTTATGCTTTTATTATTTGCTTAATCTTTTGTTTGTTTTTTTTGTGCCGGTTTCAGCACACCCATCTCAATGAGTTCTTTTCTTGGACGCAAAGATACAAGTTCCAACCCGATTCCTTTTGCCACAACTAGAAATATATTGCTGTTTAACGGATGGAAGCCGTGAGAAAGACAATCATCCAGCGCCTCCGGTACAGGTGTATATCGCATTACTGATTCTCGCTCCATACGATAACCTGCACCTATGCAATGACCTAATGCCTGGAAAATACGTCTTTCCATCCGATAGTTGATTTTCTCCTCATCGCCACCGCCGCGTTTTACCCAACCGGCATCCATGACAACCCAGTTGTCGTTTGGTGCGGCAAGAATGGGAGCTAATCCGCTCTCTTCAGAAACTGCTATAACAATTTTTGCCCTGCCATCATGTTCCTTGCGTATGGCATCTATAAAGGGGCGTGGATCTGCACCGACTTCAGCCTGAACATTTTGTGCCTCTACTCTCACATTCAGCTGTTTTTGCATGTATCGGCATTCGTTGTCGAGCCATTCCGCATCCAGAGAGTTATTGAGGTTTACAACGAGTATGTAGTTTGTCGGAGTTGTAAAAGCTTCCGGCGGCAGAACAACACCCCTGGGTCTGACCGCGCGAGAGGGTGCAGCAGCAGGAGCGGAAGCAGGAACAGCTTCAGAGTGGACAAAACCAGTGAAACTGATAATACACAACATGGATAAAAACAAATTTTTCTTCATATTTAGATTTCTGTATTAGTGAAAGATTCGTTAAAGTTTAATTCTCCGTGTCCGGAACATGCCCTGTCTCTTAGTTTTCTTCATCAATATCGAGTTCGCTTAAAATCCCAAGTACCCGATCACCCCTTGCAATGGATTGGGTCTGCTTGAAAACAAGCCTGGGAGTATATTTTAATGAAACACCTTTTGCAATACGTGATTGCAGTTCCACACGATTGGATCGCAACCATTTCATTATTTCATCAGCCTGTTCTGCACTTCCCATTATGGAAACCAAAACCCCGGCACTGCGCAGATCTCTTGAAATATCCACTTCAACAATTGAAATGCGCGATACTTCTATCTCATCACCGTGACCGACATGAAGGAGACTGGAAGAAAGTTCACGTCTTACCAGCTCGTTAAGTCTTTTTATTCTATCCACCGTCATTGTGTCCTCCAAACAGCGGCTGTCTTACCGACAAGTCCTAAAGAGACTTCGGCAACGGCTCCAACGCAAAACATTCTATAATATCACCCTCCTGGAAGCTTTCAAAGTCTGCCAGAAGAATTCCGCATTCCTGACCCTGCGTCACCTCTTTCACCTCATCCTTAAAATGTCGGATAGACGCAAAATCGCCTGAGTGGATAACTTTCTTGTTGCGAAGTACACGCGCCTTGCCATCCCTTGTTATAGCACCATCAAGCACAAGACTCCCTGCGGCATTCCCGATATTGCTCAATGCAAAAACTTGTTTTACCTGGGCATGTCCTCTTATGACTTCCTTATACTCTACCGGAATGATATCCAGCATCTCCTGTTTAACGAAATCCAGAAGTTCATAAATTATACGAAAAGTTTTAATTCGTACGCCCAGATGGCGAGCCTCCGAATTAACCCCCGATTCCGTAGAAACATTAAAGCCTATAATTACAGCATCAGCACTACTTCCGGCACGCTGAACGTCCGTGGAAGTTATTGAACCGGCGCCTGAATGAAGTATGTTGCAGTTTACTTTTTCACTCTTGATTTCTTCTATTGAATCCTGCACCGCCTCAACGGAACCCTGGACATCAGCCCGCAAAATGATATTAAGTTCGAGCTTCTCTGCCTCATGCATTTTCTTGAATATGTCATCAACAGAGCGAGCTTTTGTTACGCCTCCAAGGAGTACTTCTTTCTTTTCCTGAGCAAAATCAGCCGCCAGTTCCCTGGCACGCCTTTCGTTGGTCATTACACGAAATCTTGCACCTGCCTCAGGTACTCCTGAAAGGCCGAGAACTGTAGCAGCATCAGAAGGGCCTATGGACTTGACTCGTCGTCCGGAACTATCTGTTATGGCGCGAACACGTCCATGAAACTCTTCGCAAAGAACGATATCGCCCAATTCCAGTGTTCCTCCTGTGACCAGAACATTTACGCTGGGACCTATACCCGATTGAACCTGAGCCTCCACAACTGTACCATCGGCACGGCGATTGGGATTTGCCGTGAGCTCCAGAATTTCTGATTGCAGAAGAATCATATCGAGCAGATTTCCAACACCATCACCGGTGATGGCACTTACCTGGCATACTATTGTATCTCCACCCCATTCCTCAGGTGTCAGATTCTCCGCCTGCAATTGCTGCATAACCCGCATGGTATTCGCCTGGGGCAGATCGCACTTGTTTATTGCAACCATGATAGTTACATCTGCCTCCCTGGCATGCCTTATTGCTTCTTTCGTCTGAGGCATAATACCGTCATCTGCCGCTATTATTATTACGGCGATATCAGTCAGGCTGGCACCTCTCGCCCTCATTGAAGAGAATGCGGCATGTCCCGGAGTATCAAGAAAAGTAATTTTCTGTCCATTTATATCGACAGTATAAGCCGCTATATGCTGCGTAATGCCACCAGCCTCACCGGACGCAACATGCGCCTTGCGTATACTGTCCATAAGGGATGTCTTCCCATGATCAACGTGTCCGAGGAATGTAACAACAGGTGCCCTTGGCATCAATTGATCCGGACGATCTTCCGGTATATCGTCATCCTGTCCCGGTGTTCTAATCACCGGACGCTTATCTCTGGAGCGTCTTGACTTCTCCTGCTCCAGGGCAAAACCAAGCTTCTCTGCAACCTGGACGGCTGCTTCCGGCTCCACGCTTTGATTGATTGACGCCAGAATACCGAGCTTCATCAACTCGGTAATAATCAAGTTGGCACGGGTGTCAAGCTTTTCAGCAAGCTCCTTTACTGTAATCGGACCGTGTATTTTAAGGCTGTCGTCTGAATCTTCCTCTTCGACCGGTACAACAGGTGTTTTTTGAGCAGCAGCTTTTGTACCGCGCCGCACAATTTTATCCCCCCTGTCGATGCCCTCTTCCTCTTTTTTCCCAGCCTTTGCAGGCGTTCGTGAAACAGGATCTTTTACTCTCCTCGAAAGATTGCCTGTCAGATAAACTGAATCATCGTCATCCTCATCATCAAGGGGATGAATCGGTCGAGGTCGCTTATCCTTTTTCGGTGAAGCAGAAGGTTCAGTCTTCGTTGTTTTTGTTTTTGAAACAGGTTTTTTAGCAGGTTCAGGCGCTTCGGTTTTAGCCGACTCTTCAGCAGGCTCGGCTGCAACAGGAGGAGCCGGCACAAATTCCGGTCGAGGTGCCTGAAGCGGACGTTGCGGCAGTGCTTTGAGCAAATCCTCTGTTTCTTCTTTTTCCGACTCCTTCTCCTCTTTCTTTTCCAGTTCAACTTCCTGAACAACTGGAGTCTCTGTCAGTTCCTCCACAACTTCCACTGCAGCAGGTTCTACCTCTTTTTCCGGAGTCGGAGTTTCAACTTTCTCCGACTCATCGGCAGTGACCAACATTCCGGAGCGCGTCAAAAAATCTTTTCTGATCTCTTCGGTTCTTGTAATTCCTTCTTCAAGGAGTCTGGATTCAACTTCCGCTGTTTTCTCTGCAATCGCGAGAATTGCGGCACGTTTTTCATCCAGCTTATGGAGCATGGCTACTTTTTCATCAGCAACTTCAACAGAGGAACGCTGTCGGAACCCGGAACGCAATGCCTTTACGTCGGCATCGCTCAGCTCCATAATGTATGTGGAAACTTCTATACTCAATCCCTCCGCCTGCTTAAACAGGTCGCGGGTTGAAGTGTTAAGTTCCCCGGCTAATTCAAATAATCTCATCAGTATTGCTTTTTATTCTATTGATTCTTCTACGCCGGTCCCAGTGCCGGCAGTGTTGAGGTCCAGATATGCTGTCGCTGCATTCCACGCCTGTTCAGCTGCTTCTGCATCGAGTTGAGTGTCTTCTGTAAACGATTCCAACGATGCATTTTTAACGCCTTCCGGGGTATGAAACCCTGCGTTGTATATTACTTCAGCAACGTCTATGGGCAGATGAAGCTGCAATGCCAGACTGTTGATGCCGTCTGTTACAAGTTGAGCAAAACTCTTTGGACCTTCAAGCTTCACAACCTTAACCCGCCAGCCCAACAGCGCAGCTGTAAGGCGCACATTCTGTCCGTTTTTTCCTATCGTCTGTGTATAATGCTCCGGCAACACAGTACCCACAACAACGTTCTTGCCATCGTCGTCCCTGTCAACCTTGACGCTTTCTATTTTTGCCGGAGCCAGGGCGTTCATGGCAAAGACCCGTATGTCCTCATTCCATTCAACTATATCGATTTTCTCGCCATTCAATTCCTGAATCACCGGTTTTATGCGGGAGCCGCGCACCCCGACACATGCTCCGATAGAATCGATCTTGGGATCAAGGCTTCTTACAGCCATTTTAGTACGGTATCCAGCATCACGGGCAATTCCCATGACTTCAATAATACCATCTTTTATTTCTGTAACCTGCTCAACAAACAGGGCTTTAACAAATTCCGGTGCAGTTCTCGATAAGACAATACCCGGCGTACTCTGATTCTCCTCGTTTTCAACTCGCAGCAGATACGCACGAAACTGGTCAGTCTGCTCAAACCTGTCAGTCGGGAGCTTGTTTTTAGAACTTAAAATTGCCTCTCCCCCGCCATCAACCTCGCAGATGCAGTCGCCTCTTGGCACCTGCTTCACGGTTGCTGAGATAATTTTCCCTACCTGACTGAGGTATCTTTCGTAGACCACATCGCGCTCAGCATTACGTATATTCTGCATCAAAGCCTGCTTGGCAGCCTGGGCAGCTATTCTTCCGAAGTCCTTCGGTGTTACTTCTATGGAAACTATATCTCCCAGGTTCGAATCAGGATTTATTTCACGAGCTTTCTCGAGGGAAATGTAACCTGTGCCCGTTTGATCTTCACTGACAACGAGATCCTGATACGTCGTGATCTCACACGTTCGGGGATCCATGGAAACCCGTATATCCTGTGATGTTCCCGAGCTTTTCCTTGCAGCGCTCTGCAACGCCCCTTCAACCGCCTTTATAAGTGTAGCGCGACTGATTCCCTTCTCTCGCTCCAGGTAACTCAGGACCGTAAGCATTTCATTATTCATTGTGACCTCCTATTTCCAAATGCGGTCGTTCTACCAATTTCAAAAAACAAAAATCAACGAGAAACAGACAATGCCGGCTCCTCGCTTCAATTACAGGCGGAAAGTTTAACCTATCCACCCCTTAAAAGTCAATGTTAAACAAAATAAACTTGCAACTTGCAGAAGTTTTAGATTATCAAGACCTCAAGGAAATCAATACCATACATTTCCTATATAGGTTTCTGGCAGGATGGTGCAGGAATTAGAATCAGGTTTATCTTTTTCATATCTAATTCCCTCTGTTTTGAAGAGTTTTAATCAGCGTTTACGCAACCCCCCGATCGATCTCGGTTGTGTTCCGCGATGAGTTGAACCTCCACCGGTTCCCGCATGAGTTCCACGATGCGTAGATGGTCTGGGAGCGGCAGGTCGCACAGTTGGCGCTGGATGTCTTCTCGGCGGTGGGGAACGATATCTTGCCGGAGGAGGTCTGTAACCGCGACTCGTAGTCCTGTAATATGGTCTTCTATCGTAATATCGTCTGCCCCCAACATAAACTATACTTGGGAACGGATCGAAAATCACGCTTGGTGAAGAGTTATAAACGACTGTTTCATGAACTACAGGAGGCGAATATACCACCGGTTGCTGCACTACTACAGGCTGCTGATAAACAACGGGCGGCGGCGGTGGCGGCGTATAAACAATTTGCTGCGGAGCAACTTGCGGAGGAGCAGGTTGCTGATAATTTATTTCCTCAACCTCGTTCATAACAACAGTTGTAGTTGTAGTAATGCTCGTTGTATTTTCAGGGTCGGCAATAACCTGCTCCTCAACTGTAGTCGTTGTTGTAGTCCTTCCCACAGGTTGGGGCTCACCTACCACTTGAACTGCCCCGGGATTTGGTTGAACGACCTGTACCGGTGGATAAGCAACCTGGGCAGTCTGGTAAACAGGAACTGGCGGTGCCACTACCGCAGGGGCGCTTTGATAGGTATATACTACTTCCCGTACAGGCTCAGCTCTGGCAGATGAAATGAGTCCGATACCGAGTCCGACAGCAAGACCCGTAAGAACAGCTCCGGCTGAACTGCTCCTGTGCCGTCGCGCATTTGCCGTTTCCGGCGTTCCGGCAACTATAAGTGTTGTTATGCACAAAATTGTAGTAATTGTCTTTTTCATTTTACGCCTCCCTTTCTTCCAGGACGAAATTTTCTAGTTTCTGTTCTTTAGACGTATGTAAGTCGCAATTTATTCTAGAAATATGAAGAAATTTTCAAAAATTGAATCTTTGTTCATATCAGCATGTTTCAAGTCAATTCTCCGAAGAAAATATTTCGTTAAATCTTATCGTCCTATTGGTATATCAAGCTTGATCTGTTCCCACGCCCGCCCGTCATGCGCCATAAGTTCATCAGATGCTGCCGGACCTTGTGAGCCCTGTTCATATTGATGCAGGTGATATGCATCAGGGTCATTTTCCCATATTTTCAGTATAGGTGTAAAGAAGCGCCACGAGGCGGCAATTGTCTCCCGATGAACAAAGAGGGTATGATCATGCAGCATCGCATCGAGCAATAGCCTGGCATATCCGTTCGGTGCACTTGACGTATCTCCCAAATCTGAGTAGCAGAATGCAAGAGGTAAATCGCCTATGCAAAATTTCGGTCCGGGATGTTTTGCACGCAAATTCAGGCACATCCCCTCATTAGGCTGAATTCGTAATGTCAGTTTATTAGGCGGTTCGTTTTCAAAAAAACTGTTTGATAAAGATTTGAATGATATTGTTACAGTACTCACAGTTTCTGAAAGACACTTACCGGAACGCAGATAAAACGGCACGCCCTTCCAGCGCGGATTGTCAATCCACAGCCTGAGTGCAGCAAAAGTTTCTGCCCGGGAATCGGGAGCAACTCCCGCTTCATTCTTGTATCCCGCATACTGACCTCGCACAGGATTTATGCCGATTTCCTCCTCTGAAAAAGGACGTATCGCATTGAAAAGCTGGAGTTTGACCCTGCGTATTGACTCAGCATCAAAAGTCGCTGGTTTTTCCATGGCAATCAATGCCAGAATTTCAAGCAGATGGTTCTGAAACATATCACGAACTGCCCCTGCCTTGTCGTAGTATCCAGCCCTGCCACCTATTCCGCCCTTTTCAGAAACTGATATCTGAATGTGATCAATGTATTGCGAGTCCCATATGGGTTCGAAGATTAAATTAGCAAATCGCATTATCATTATATTCTGCACGGTATCCTTGCCCAGATAATGATCTATGCGAAAATATTGATGCTCATCTGCATGTTTCAGCAAAAATGTATCCATATCTCCAGCAGAATCCAAATCGGTTCCAAAGGGTTTTTCCAGAAGTATATGACGGAACCCATTTTGGGAATGATCCTCCTCTTCCATCAAACCGCTTTCTGATAGATTGGCAATAAGCGATTCATTCGCTGTCGGTGGCACCGCAAGATAATACAGCCTGCTACGGGGTATTGAGTAATCGACTGCATCTAACTTCTCGCGCAGCGCAATGAAAGACTCTTTATAAGCCGGATCAACTCGACAATATGAAAACCGTGACAGAAAAATATCCTTATCCTGTTTAGCTATACCACGGGGCAGGGTCGTTTCAATAAAATCATGAAATGCAGCATCATCCATATTTGTTCTTCCACATCCGAAAACGAGCGTATCCGGATGCAAAAGAGATGTTTTGTGAAGCAGAAACAGTGCCGGCAGAAGCTTGCTTTGAAACAAATCTCCTGTGGCTCCGAAAAACACTAGTGTGTATGGAGGTGAGTTCACCTCCATACACAAGTGAGCTTGCGGGTAACTCCGATTATTTATATTTCCAGATTCAGATACTTGCATTCACGTTGAGATAATTTAACATCAAGAGCTGCAAACGAAGAACGCGTTTCAGCCAAATGACGAGGTCCGATCAAGGGAAACACCGGGAAGCGCTGATGAAGCACCCACGCCAGAGCTATATTTATCGGCTCGCAGTTTTTCTTTTCAGCAAGCTCAATTGCCCTTGCCTGGCGCTTGAAGTTATCTTCAGAGTACCAGCTGTGAACGAGCGACTCATCTTCCTTCAGGTCAGGATGTGCACGAGACGGCACAAAGAAACCCCTTGCCTGGCTCGACCACGGAAAAAGCGCTATTTGTGTGCGCCGTAAATACGCCCTGTCAGCTGCATCGTGTACATGCAGACATCCATCCCAGACAGGATTAACCATTTCGGCGAGTGACAAGTTATTTGAAAGAACAGAAAAGCCCTGTAGACCTTTGCGCCTGGCATAAGCATTTGCTTCTTTTACGCGACCAAGAGACAAGTTGCTGCCACCGAAGATTTTAATTTTAACTTTTTCAACATGTTCATTAAGCGTATTGATGAAACCCGAGACGGGTAGTTCAGGATTATCACGGT
>JAAZFF010000104.1 GCA_012511845.1 Lentisphaerota bacterium | reverse complement strand
CGCACATGTGGAGAAATACTTCACAAGCTCCGCATTAACAGGCGGTATGTTGTACGGGGTGCTTCCTCAGCGAATCGACATTGTCGCAAGATAGCCTGCTGCAACACTATGACGAGCCGGAATAGGTGAAGTAAGTATATTACCGCCTTCACGAACATACCGCACAAACTCCGCTACAATCATCGGGTCCGCTCCTCCGTGTGAGCCTCCCTCTGGTGTACAGTCAAACTGTTCATCACCTTCAGCTTTGTAGTAACAACGTGTATTCCAGAGGGCTACTTTATTTTCCCCCAAATTCTCAATGCGTCCCTCAGTGCCTATAATAGTGTAGTTGCGCCAGGCATCAGGTGTAAAATGGCATTGCTGATATGTGGCAAATACGCCATTGTCCAACTGCATCAAGATATGGCTTATATCTTCAACATCTATGACCGGATTAAGCTGCTTTTGTGAAAGCGGCGGCCAATTCTCATTTCTGAACGTGGCATCACCGCGCTCAGTATCCGGGTGCCGGTCTGTTATCTGATCATAAAGTGTCAGCCCTCCCTGTCCAACAACCCGAGTTGTATACCCACCGCAAATCCAGTGCAGTACATCTATGTCATGAGCCGCTTTCTGCAGAAGAAGCCCTGTACCCTTCTCCCTTTCAGCGTGCCAATCCTTGAAGTAGGCGTCGCCTCCATACGCTATGAAATGTCTGCACCACGCCGCCTTAACCTTACCAATAGCACCAGAATCTACAAGTTCTTTCATTTTCTGGACAAAACGCATGTGGCGCATGTTATGTCCCAGATACAATTTCTTTCCGGACTTTCTGGCTTCATTAAGAATTTTATCGCATCCCTCGATAGTTATTGCCATTGGCTTCTCAAGATAAACGTGTTTCCCTGCCTGCAAGGCCGCTATAGCATGTTCCTCATGCAGATAGTCTGGAGTGCAGACAAAAACAGCCTCAACTTCCGGACGTGCGAGAAGATCACGATAATCGGAACACTTGTATACATTCTCATCACAGACACCTTCATACTTCTTGAATGCATCCGGATCAGTATCGCATAAAGCGACTATTTTACCACCAACACCAGGGAGCACGGCATTCCTAGAAAGTCCACCACGCCCACCGGCACCTATTACACCTATTTTCAGAAGTTTATCATTCATTTTATCAGTTAATTTATTTTGTCCTTAATATTAATATAGTCGAATAAATAATAGTAATTCGAGATCAGCTACTTGCTCCTGCCCTTTTTCGCCAGCTCCAGAGCAGGAGAAATTTCATCCACAAACCGTGTGTCGAAATGATACAAAGCTACACCGCCAATATTGAATTTCAGAGCTGCTTTTATCTGCTCTATTGTTTCCCTTGAGTTAAGCGTTGCCTCATAAGAGCTAACACCGATACCGCAAACCAGGCGTTTTCTATCCGCAATGCCAATCTGTTCGTGCAAAAGTTTCTGCACCCCCGCCACGTTGGCAGAATAGTTCATTGGAACAGTGTAATGAACCCACTTGTTTTTAGACCATAATTTCCAGTCTTGCCCCACGGTCTCCACGCACAACGGATACTTCCCATATGTGGCTATTGAAAAAACAGTTTCCGGTATCTCTTTTTTCAATTCACCGGAAACGTATCCTACCAGACCATCCAATCGTGCAGCACGCCATTTCTCATATGCCTGCCTGTGCTTCCCGCGGCTTCTGATATCAGCAGGCCAGGAATCGACCCTGCATCCGCTACTCTTCTCAAAATCACTGCGGGCTTTCGAGTTTACAAAATTTTCCTCATGGGGGTATCGCACGTAATCGAGGTGTATTCCATCGACACCGAAATTCTTTGCAAACCAAATGAGAGAACGGGCAAGTTCTTTTCTGTTCTTCTTATGACCGGGATCTGCCCACGCCAGAGCATCCCCCTTTAAATTGCAAAGAGCCCTGCCCTCCCCTGCAAGAGCTGACTGCGCAGCCTGCGATATATTTTCAAGTGACAGTGCATAAATCCACGCATGCACACGTATGCCTTTCGCCCTGCAGGCTGCTACAGCCTTGCGGATGGAGTCTGCCTCCCGCACAGCATTCACCTTCGCATCCGGTGAACCACTTGTCGACCCTATCCCAACATCAGTTACCATCATGTAAACATCAGTTATACCTGTATCTGACAGCACCGAAGCCGTCTTTTCCCAATCACCGGGAAATACTCCGTTCGCAGAACGCAACCATACAGCAAAAACTCCCCGTGAAGCTTTCCCGATATCGGACGAAACAGCGTATGCCAGCAATACCTCTTTTCTCATCTGCCACAATTTTGCCATTGATGCCCCGAAGAGTCCTTTTGAAAAATCCGCCTGCCTGGCTGACTCAAGTTCATCAAGTCTGGCAAGCCTCTTTTCCAACTCATCCTTTCTGCTCGCCGGTGCCCGCCTGAGCATCAATTTTTTAGCACCATCGAATGTCTCCGCCCCCACAATAGACCATATTTCCCTATCCAGTCTCTTTGCGGCATGGCGCCATACTTCCAGCACACAGTCAGCACTGATGGATGCAAGAAATCTGCGCCTTGCATCGGCATCGCCCGTATCAAGCATAATGCGGCAAATCCAGTAACCGTTTTTAGATTTCAGCACAGCAGCAGGACCTGACTTCCCCGATGCATCTACCCAGCTTGCCAAAACAGAAGCTTCTTTTGTCAGCGGTTTTACATGACAAACCCTGCTCGTTTCCGCCTGGATAAAGTCCGGGCAATGAAGTGGACGCCTTGTGGCAAACTGGAAACCCTGCCACCATCCATCGGCGTTGTCTAATGGCTCGGGAGCTGTGACTCCCATTAATCCGGCAAATTCTGCCGAGAGAGAATAGTGCGCAATAACTTTGCCTCCCGAGGAAACAAATTTTTCGATCAGCTTCATTTGCTCTCCGGAAGGCTTTTCAAAATAAACAAGATGCGCCAGCTTGCATGGCGGAGCCAGGGCTTTCTGCAATTCGGTATCAGGATAAAGTACAGACGTTATTCCGGCTTCATCAAGTGTGCGGTACACACTTCTTGCCCGACTGAAAGCGTACTGGGCATCTCTTTGAGAGACCAGGGAAACCTGCCCATGAACAACAGAAACAACACGCGGTGCTTCGGCTGAAAAGCCTTCAAGAATGCCTATACAGGACAATATTGCCAGTAAGAGTATTTTACGAATTTCGAAATAGGTAGCATTCATTTACTTCTTTTTTATAATATCAGCCACCTATTCTCTTTTCCGCATATGAGATGGTGGTATTTTCATTGTATTGCGGTATTTTGCAATAGTGCGCCGGGCAATATTAATCCCTGAAGAGGCAAGATTTCTTTCAATATCCTGATCAGCAAGCGGACTCTGTGGATCCTCCGCATCTATCATTTGTTTTATAATAGATTTCACATGTCGGGTCGACACATCTACTCCAGAATCGGTAGGAATTCCGCCTGTAAAGAAAAATTTAAGCTCATGGATACCTTGAGGTGAGATCATGTACTTGTTTGAAACAGTGCGGCTGATCGTTGAAGGATCCATACCTGTTTCTTTTGCAATATCCTCCATAACCATAGGTCTTAGCGCAGCAACACCATTGTCAAAAAACTCTTGTTGAGCATCAACTATTTTCTGCGAAACCCTTCGTATTGTATCTTGCCGATCATTTATACTTTTTATAAAATTCATTCCAGAACGGATCTTTTCCTGCACATACTCACGTGCTTCATCTGTTATATCCGGTGATTTCAACATATCCAAATAACGCCTGGATATTCGCAATCGGGGGATGTATGCGTCTTCTATAAAAACTTTATAGGATCCATTTTCCTTCCGGACTTCGACTTCCGGCACGACATATGTATTATATTCTATATCAAATTTCGCCCCGGGTCTTGGATCGAGATTTGACAACTCCCTGATTGCCTGCTCTACTTCTTTGCGTGAAACCCCGCACTCTTTTGCAACCATGCTAATCTTGTTTTTTTCTATCAGGTCAAGATGCTCCAGGACAATCGTTTCAGCAAGGCTGCCTTCCAGATGCGAATTTCGAATTTGAAGCAAAAGACACTCGCGCAGATCCCTTGCACCGATACCGGGCGGATCAAAGCTCTGAACGACCCTAAGAACGCTCTCACATCTTTCCATATCGACTCCCGGAATAACCTGGGCTATATCTGCCAGCGGGGTACGTAAATACCCGTCGTCTGAAATGCTTCCAATCAGTTGCTCAGCAATAAGGATGTCTACATCCTCCAATTCTGACAATTCCAGCTGCTTCAACAAATGCTCCTGAAGTGTATCTTCAACGGTGATTGAATCGAACATAAACTGGCGACGCTCTTCATAATCAGGATTATATTCATTGTTTCCACCATCCTGAAAGAAATAATCGGCATGTTCCTGCGCCAATGATGCGAAGTCTGTTTGAGGCTCAGGCTCTGGTTGTTCATCTCCATCGGTTTCACCAGAATCTGGTGAATCGGCATTTTTCTCTTGTGTTTCATCCATTTCATCTTCAGGAGTGGAACCTTCATTTTCTGCCTCAAAATTCTCACGCTCCTCATCAATGGAAATTTCCTCCTTGTCGAGTTCTTCCAGAGTCGGGTTCTGTTCAAGTTCCCGGGTGGCTAAAATATTAAGTTGCTGCACAGGAACTTGCAACACCTTAAGTGATTCACGCATTTGTGGCGCTATTACGGGTTTCATCCGTAATTCTTGCACCAAACCCATGCTCTTAGCCGCCATTTTTCCAAAACTCCTCTCATTTACCAAGCTGCATTATGCAGACTTCAAAACGAACTAAATAAGAGCAATTATTATATACTTTTTGAGCCGAACCGGTAAAGAAATTTTAAAAATTCAGCAAAATTGTCGAAAGAGCCTGCAAGCCGGGCAGTGGCAGGTCCGGCAAGCCGGACCAGTGATCAGTGTACAGTGTGCAGTAGGTAGTACTTGGGCACCGCAGACTGTAGCACGGACATTCCTGTCTGTGCCCGCCTGCT
>JAAZFF010000103.1 GCA_012511845.1 Lentisphaerota bacterium | reverse complement strand
TTCGACCTTGCGCTGGAAAAGGGGGTTGATGTATTTTTCGGAGCTTCCGTCGGCGGCGGGATTCCTATAATACGTTCCCTGCGTGACGGGCTGTCTGGTAACCGGATAGAAACTATCCATGGCATATTGAATGGTACGTGCAACTATATACTGTCAGGAATGGAGAAAGACGGCTTGACATTTGATGAGGCTCTCGCCAAAGCGCAAAAACTGGGTTTTGCAGAGACTGACCCGACACTCGATGTTGACGGGTTTGACACGTTGCACAAAGCAGCCATTCTTTCCTCAATTGCCTTCGGAATATCGCCGGATATAGATTCTTTGCCTGTACAGGGAATACGTGATGAACTGGATGCTGGGGATATCCGATATGCTGCTGAGCTGGGATACCGCATAAAGCTTCTTGCAATAATCAAGGGTTCCGGGGATGAGGTTGAAATTCGTGTAGCACCAACCCTGATTCCGGAAAGCAGCATGCTGGCTTCTGTTAATGGAGTTTTTAACGGGGTGCTCGTCAAGGGTGATCTTTCTGATGAAACCATGTACTACGGTCAGGGGGCGGGACGTTTGCCCACGGCAAGTACGGTAATAGGAGACATAGCAGAGGCGGCGCGTGCCATCGTATCAGGTTCAGCAGGACGTATTTCTGTGCCGCGGGCAGAAAAGAAGTTGCGTATCAAAGAGGTCGGAGAAGTGATATCCCGCCATTATGTACGTCTTTCCCTGTATGATGCCGCAGGGTCTCTCGCTGCCGCTGCCGGAGTTTTCGGAAAACATGGTGTAAGTATTTCAGCAGCAATGCAGCAGGGAGATTCCTGTGAAGACGGGTATGCGTCTGTGATAGTGCTTACACACATGACAGAGCGTGCGAAAATGGATGCCGCACTCAGTGAAATCAGTGCTCTTGAATGTTGTGGAGCCCGACCAAGGTTGCTGGGCATAGAGGACTGATAGTGTATAAAAATGCATTTTGGCATTATTTTATCGTTGATCTGGAAATAAAATAAAAAAAATAAATTAGGGCTTGCATTATCCGGTCAAGTTATGATAGCTTCTTCATTCCCTTGAGAAAAAAAGGATTTTTATTTTTATGCCTACAATTAATCAGCTAGTCAGAAAAGGGCGCACTACCATAAAAGGTAAGAGCAAATCGCCCGCACTAAAGAATTGCCCGCAACGGCGCGGTGTTTGCCTGTTTGTCAGAACTCAGACTCCAAAGAAACCGAACTCTGCGCTGCGAAAGGTTTGTCGTGTCCGTTTAACAACGGGTAATGAAGTTACCGCTTATATAGGCGGTGAGGGTCACAATCTTCAGGAGCACAGTGTTGTTTTGGTACGCGGCGGCCGTGTGGCAGATCTGCCTGGTGTGCGCTATCATGTAGTTCGCGGTTCCCTGGATTGTCTGGGTGTAGACGGTCGTAAGCGCGGTCGCTCCAAGTATGGAGTCAAGCGCCAGAAGAAATCAAGTTAGGCGGGGTAGGTCGAAATGGCTAGAAAGATAAGAAAAGTTAAGCGTCCTGCTCTTGCTGATCCCAAATATGGGAGCGATTTGGTTGCCAACATGATTAACTACATGATGAGGGATGGCAAAAAATCGATTGCTGAAAAGATCGTATATGGTGCGATTGAAGAGGTGGGGCAGAGATTTGAGGGTGAAGATGCCCTTGAAATAGTGAGCCAGGCAGTCAACAACATGAAGCCGCGCGTCGAAGTCAAAAGCCGTCGCGTCGGTGGTTCAACTTACCAGGTTCCGGTGGAAATTAAACCGAACCGTCAGCTTGCGCTTGCCCTGCGCTGGCTGTCGACTTATGCATCCGGTCGTCGTGGTGTCAGCATGCCAAAAGCAGTGGCACTCGAGATAGTAGACGCATACAACAATCAGGGCAACATTATAAAGAAGCGAGACGATACGCATAAGATGGCTCAGGCGAACAAGGCCTTTGCGCATTATGCGTGGTAGTTGTTTCTTTCGTGTGTCGGGTTGACGCACGGTTTTTCCATAACGTGTTGAAGCGTGTGGAAACTCGCCTTCTGAACGAGGCGGACATCAGTTCTTTGAAAATTTGACCAACATTGGTATTCCGGAGATATTTTGAGTAATAACGGCACAGCAAAAAGCAGCAG
>JAAZFF010000102.1 GCA_012511845.1 Lentisphaerota bacterium | reverse complement strand
CGGGCAACTGTGCTCGGAATTTCCCCGCTTGTATACCCACCATCAATAAGTATATCAGCTTGCGGTAAGGCGTTGGCTGCTGACTCCGCATCCAAAGCAGGCAGGTTATCACTTTTATTTGCGCTTGTGCAACGCAGAATACCGCCGGCAGCGGAGCATATTGCCCGGGCAATTGGAGAATCTGGAATACGCACACCGGCTGTAGGACCTCTTAAAGTATCGAGTACAAGCGTGAGCGGTCCCGGCCAGAATTTTCGGGCAACAGCTCTGGCATATTCAGGAAAAATAATTCCGTTCTCTACTATATCAGCAATACTCGCCGCAAGTAGGGGTATTGGTTTAGAGGCATCTCGCTGCTTCAGTTGTATTATTTTGGAAACGGCGTCAAGGCAGTCCGGAGAAGCTGCCAAGCCATAAACGGTATCGGTCGGCATAAGGATAATTTCACCGGATTTGAGGCTGTCTGAAATCGATTCCAATTCAGAATCACTCAGAGGTGATTTAAATACCTGCATTTATTTTTTTGTTTTCAGTTGAGCTTGTATACGATCATTTGCCGCGCGAACTCTCGTGTTAAGTTTCTTCTTATACTCTTCCAGCTTTGTTGCGATTTCTTCATCTGCAGTAGCGATAATTTGTGCTGCCAGAATAGCAGCGTTAACACCGCCTGCTGAGCCAAGTGTTACCGTTGCCACAGGTATTCCTGCAGGCATTTGCGCAGTGGACAGAAGAGAATCTATGCCGTTGAGAGCGCCACCTTGAATAGGTATGCCTATTACAGGAATTGAAGTGTGCGCTGCAATGATACCTGCAAGATGGGCTGCACCGCCGGCGGCAGCTATTATTACTTTGAGGCCACGGGGTCTTGCGGTGCAAGCATAATCTATTGCAATATCAGGGGAGCGATGTGCTGATATCACATGTACTTCGTGCCCGATATCAAACTCGTTTAATGTTTCGTGTGCCCGGGTGACAAGCGGCCAATCGGAATCGCTTCCCATAACTATTCCAACGAGTGGTTTTTTCATTTGTTTTTATCCTTTTGTTTTAGTGCACGCTGTGCGATATCTGTTCTATAGTTGGCATCCGAGAAACTGATCTTTAAAACACCTTGATACGCATGCGATACAGCTTCTGCAAGAGTGGGTGCTATGGCTGTAACTCCGAGAACACGACCACCATCTGTTACAACAGTTTCATTTAAGCGCTTTGTCCCTGCATGAAATACTGTTACTCCCTCGAGTTTTGAGATTTCGTCAAGTCCTTCAATCGGCACTTCAGTTTCATAACGTCCGGGATATCCTCCCGATGCCATTACGACACATGCACACGAATCATCACTCCAGTCAATTTTTATTTTGTTTAAATCTCCGTTTATACAGGCTTGCATAACTTCCAGAAGGGAACTTTTCATGCGCGGGAGGATTGATTGTGTTTCCGGATCCCCGAATCGGCAGTTGAATTCAAGAACTTTCGGACCATTGCGGGTTAACATAAGACCGGCATATAAAATCCCCTTGTAAGTTATTCCCCGTATATTAAGTTCTTCCACAACCGGCTTGAAAACCTGGCTTTGCACCACAGCCATCATATCAGGTGTAACGCATGGAGCAGGGGAGTATGAGCCCATTCCACCCGTGTTAGGACCCTTGTCATCATTTTGAAGGCGTTTGTGATCCTGTGCAGATACTAGAGGAATAAAATTCTTGCCGTCCACAAAAGCCAGTATTGAAGCTTCTTCACCAACAAGGTACTCTTCTACCAGGATTTCGTCAGCCGCTTCCCCGAAAGCCTGATCTACAAAGAAGGTTTTCATGGCATCATCGATTTCAGCAGGAGTGGTGCACACAGAAACGCCTTTTCCTGCGGCAAGACCATCAGCCTTTATTACTACAGGTATTCCATAATCTTCAACAGCCGCACGTGCTTCTTTCTCTGTTCTGACAACTGTAGATCGAGCGGTAGGCACCTGGGCGGATATCATGATTTCTTTGGCAAATTTTTTGCTACCCTCTAATTGGGCGGCAGCTTTGGATGGACCGAAAGTAGGTATGCCTCGCTTCGTGAGCTCATCTACAACTCCCAGACAAAGTGGCATTTCAGGACCCACTATGGCTATATCCGGTTTGTTTTCAACGGCCCAGCTTACAATTTCCATTATATCGTCGGCTTTAATGGGGATATTTTCTGCAATAACATCTGTGCCGGCATTTCCAGGAGCGCAGAACAACTCTGCCTCTGGGTTATCCTTCTGTATCTTCCATGCTATTGCGTGCTCACGACCTCCGTCGCCTATTATAAGAATTTTCATTATATCTTTCCAAAATTGTTTATTTTAAATTGCTGCCACCTTGTTCTATTTGCGCCTGCGTCTGCGTCGACAGTATTCTGCATTATCTTCACCGTTATTATCGTCGCCTTTTACAT
>JAAZFF010000101.1 GCA_012511845.1 Lentisphaerota bacterium | reverse complement strand
TTCGCACGGGCATTTCGCCAGGCTCTTGAGTGTGACCCAAGAGATGGAGGAATTCCCTCTACAAAAGGAATAATTTAAACTCAACCTTCATCGTCGCGCCAACGACGATGCATCCACAGGTATTGCTCAGGATATTGCCTGATAATACGCTCGAGGTGTTTATTCAGATCGTTTGTTATTCGTAGAACATCGGCTTCCCTGTCCCCCGTTTTTTCATAAACGAGGGGCTTGGTAGCTTCCATTTTAAATTTCATCTTTCCGATTCGGACGCAATAACCGCATACGAGCGGACAACCTGTTGCGAGATGCAGACGTGCTGGTGAAGCAACGGTTTGTGCTGGATGTCCGAAGAAATCTGCTTTAACCCCCATACTCCTGGCATGTTGGTCAGAGATCAAGCCGAGCATCATGCCGGTCCTGAGCGGACGCAACAAAGCCATGCGATCTTTGGAATGCTTTGCCACAATCTCAATATTTGCCCTTGGATTGCGCTTTTCCATAAAGTCCTGGACGAAAGGGTTATTTAGTCTTCTTGCAACTGCAACAAGTTTTTTCCAGAATGAAATCACATGCCCGCTTACTTCCCAATTGCCGATATGAGCTGAGACAAAAATTCCGCCGCGTTCAGGATCATCCAGCAGTTCAGCCGTTTCTAACGGCACGATCATTTCCACGTATTTATCTTGTGTTTCCGGAGTTATAAGCCGTGTTGCAATAAGTGACTCTACTGCCACCATCCCGAAGCTTTGCATTGAAGCCTTGGCTATTCTTCGTGCTTCATTTTCATCGTCTGTAATACCGGTCCGCAAAACATTGCTGACTGCAAGCCGACGACGTTTGCGCATAAAAAACCAAGAAATGCTGCCCGCCTTTTCAGCAAGCCACAGGGCTGTACTCACCGGCAGAATGTCTACAAGCAAGACACCAAATCTTAACGCCGCATATTCGAAAAATGCGGCGGTTTTTCTCAGGAATTTCATGCCCAAAATAACAAGGGTCAGGGATTTTTGAAATGTAGTTTTTCTTCTCTGCGGAAGACGGAAAGCGTGATCTGCTGTCTTTCAGATTCAGTATACACGATATTATCTTTTTGACCGTCAGATGATTTCTTTTCCGGCCATATTGAATATGCACTGATGCGACCGTATGGCACACGGAACTCGCATGGGGTTGGTCTCGGTGCTGTTTTCCATCTATACGAGGCACGACCCTCGCCGCGGTATCGCACCATAGCTCCGGAAGGCTCCGAAGTAACCTTGATTCGCGTCATGCAACCGCCAGCGAGCATTGCTCCAGCTAATAGACAAGAAAATACATTTTTTTTATTCATACCAGTTCTCCTATTACTCGTCAGGTATACCAAACCTGTTAGCCAATAATTCTGTGATTTCTTCCATGGCAAGTCCTGCATCGTCGCCCTCAACAGTAAATTTTAAAACTGTACCGACAGGTGCTTCCAGCGTCATCAGACCCAAAACACTTTTACCGGAAACCTGATTGCCATTATTTTCCACCGTAACCTCCGACATATATTTCTGGCAAACCTTTGCCAGTGCGCCCGCCGGGCGCACATGCATGCCGTACTTGTTTATCAGCGGTAATTCTTTGACTATTGTCACTACAACACCCCTTTACGACCTTATGTCCTGCCG
Source organism: Lentisphaerota bacterium (assembly GCA_012511845.1). Lineage (GTDB taxonomy): Bacteria > Verrucomicrobiota > Kiritimatiellia > RFP12 > UBA3636 > JAAZFF01. Next base: position 660 of record JAAZFF010000101.1, on the reverse strand, counting down.
ACGCTGAGAATTTTTTCTCAACTGGGCTTCAGCCTTGTCGAAGGCTGCATTTATTGCCGTCATGACTTCCGTATGCTTGTCCGTGCTCTCAACTGAAGTGCGCTGACCACCCTGTATTGAAAGGGCTGCCACACAGTTGGGACCGTCTTTATCGAGCACTACACGAATAAATTCTATTGAAGGGAATTTTTCCCTAAGTTTATCTGCTTTTTCCTGAGCGTACAGCTGTAGACTTTCACTCAGCACCATATGACGAATTGTTACTTCTACGGACATATATATCTCCTTGTTTTGTGTTACATTCTAAATTCTTCTCCAAGATAGCGCTTGCGCACTTCCGGATCGCTTATGAGGTGATCACTAGTCCCCTCTCGTAAAACTTTACCCTCAAACAACAGGTACGCCCTGTCAACAACAGATAGTGTTTCGCGGACATTGTGATCGGTAATTAAAATTCCATATCCTTTTGACTGCAAGTCTCTCACTACCTGCTGTATATCGGCAACAGCAAGCGGATCAACACCTGCAAACGGCTCATCGAGCATAAGAATTGCCGGATTTTGCACTAGGGCTCTGGCAATCTCCAGCTTTCTGCGCTCTCCCCCGCTTAAAGTATATGCCATCTGTTTTGCTACTTTTGTCAGATTAAAGCTTTCAAGC
>JAAZFF010000100.1 GCA_012511845.1 Lentisphaerota bacterium | reverse complement strand
GAAGAAATGCTGGCGATATATACGGAGTTTTACAAAGACAGCCCGTTTATCCGTGTACTTCCATCAACTTCTGCTGCCGGCAGCATGCATGTTCGCGGATCCAATTATGCCAATCTGATAGTCAGTGTTGACGAGCGAAACAACAGGCTCAGAGTCGTTTCGCACATTGATAATCTCATGAAAGGACAGGCGGGCTCTGCAATGCAAAACATGAATCTTGTTTGCGGTCTTCCGGAAACAACAGGTCTCGACCATCCCGGGTTTTTCCCGTAATGCATTATGCATTTAACCAGTTTAGTTTATAGAATCAAAAGGAAATAATAATGGAAACATCAACAGATAAAACAGCAAAAACATTAATCGCCGAAGACATTGAAATAACAGGTACAATTAAAAGTACTGGCCATATTCAGTTTGACGGTAAACTCAACGGCGACCTTAACTGCACAGGTTCAGCAATGCTGGGCAAAAATGCCGTTGTCAAAGGAAATATAAACGCTGAATCTATTTCAGTTTCAGGTAGCGTCACCGGGAATATTGTCGTCAAAGACCGTATCGAGATGAAAAGTTCGGCACGTGTCCAGGGAGACATACGGGCAAAACGCCTTACTGTCGAAGATGGCGTCACATTTGTGGGCAAATCAGAAGTAAATCCGACAGGAATAAGCAGCACTTCTGACTCCGCATCAACTTCCGCTGCTTCAGCACCTTCCAGTTCTGCAGCACCCACCAGTTCTGCAGGATCAGCACCGGTTCACACGACTCAATCAGCAGCTCCGTCTGTAAAAAAATAAGAAAACAGACTGACTTATAAACATCAATAATGGCAAAGCGCACCGATCCTAATATTATAGACGGATTTGCGTCAGTTCAGGCGCTTAAACATGCAACAGCGCGTAAAAAAGCCGGTACTGCTTCAAAAAAGCCACCTCGAAAAGAGGTGGCGTTATCCCCTGCCCCTGCGCCCCAAAAACCAGCCGTACGCACAATTGTTCCGCAAAAACGCCTCGTCATCTGCTATTCCTGCAAGTATTCTCATACCGTGTCCGGCAGAATGCATAACCCTTTCTGTCCCAAGTGTAAAACAAAGCTTAATATCGATAACGTCGTGGTTGACGGGAAGCACATAGAAGATATTTTGACAATCGGAAATGTAGAAATTAAACCTGATGCGGAATTTTCTGATGGTCTTTCTATAACGGGACAACGCATAGCCATTGACGGCGACGTAACAAATATTGAATCTATTACAGCATCTGAAGCACTCATAATTCGCTCAAATGCAAAATTTAAATCAAGCTCGATAAATAACGTATCAGGGCTTGTAATAATCCCGTCTGAATGCAATGTTAAAACAGGTTCTCAATTATGTTGCAATATTATTGAAATTTCGGGCACTATCGATGCAGATATTGTTGTTGAGAAATCTGCAACAGTACACAAGGGCGCAATGCTTAAAGGATCTTTCTCAGGTCCTTCATTAATTGTTGAAGATGGCGGTGGTTTGTCCGGCAATATAAACCTGAAGCCTTTGCAGCAGAATTAAAGCAGATGCTGACCGCTGTCCACGTAAATAATCTGACCTGTTATTGAATCATTTTTCGCCAGATATACGACAGCATCTGCAACATCAAGTGGCGTACATCTCGCCATCAGCGGCATCGGGCCCGCCGGCTCTGATAATTCAGGCAATGCCGGAGCAAGAACAGGACCCGGGGCAACAGCATTAACAGTTATACGCGGAGCCAGCTCCAGGGCACCTCCCAGTGTAAACGCCTCTAGTCCCTTCTTCGAAAGCCAGTATGGCAGGCAACCGCGGTCCGGCTTCGACACTCGCCTGTCAAGAACATTTACAACCTTTCCACAGTAATCCCCGGGCAATATTTCACTCGTGCTCGCTAAATCTGCAAGAGTTTTAGCCATGATAATCGGTGAAATCATATTAACACGCAAAAGATCCTCAAGCTCATCTGTTAAAGTTTCACCGAGAGTCAATTGCGTAAACTCAGAAGCATTATTAACTAAAATATCAACCCAGCCCGCCATTTCCCATGCAGTACGCATCACAGTTTCTGCCTCAAATAAATCTGAGAAATCTCCGGAAACAAGCCAGGTTTGCCGCCCCATTGAATTGATCGTTGCAGCAAGCTCCCTTGCTGCAACAACAGATTCCCTGTAGTGAATGATTATATCGCAGCCGGCTCTCGCAAGCGCAAGTGCAATCTCGCTGCCTAACCTGACCGCGCCTCCTGTAACTAGTGCAACTTTATCGTCAAGTGTCTTCATTCTCACCTCCTGCTTTAACCAGAAAACATCGGATTTTCAATTACTTAATATCAGTCGTCCCAAAATGATGCTACATCCGTCACTGCTTCATGTAAGCGTCCTGTTTCATAAACTAAATCGAGTACAGTATATCTTGAGCGCAACATTTGTGCTGCAATTGTTGTTGCTGCGCATCTTTGCGGAGTTATGCCGATCTCTTCAGTCGTTGAAGGGCAGCCTGCAACACGAAGCATTTCACGAAGTCGTGGCACAGGCATTAATTGCCTGCCGACTCTCTCGTGCAATTCTTCGAATGAGTCGGCAATCAGAGCGAGTCTTTCAGCAAGAGCATCTTTTTCCAGATGTTTGACCCTGCACTCATCAAGAATTTTATTGAAAAGCTCACCTTCACCAAATAAGCCTCGAATCATATTTTCACGCTCTTCCCAGGCAGGATACCGCAAAAGTGCTTCTTCGATATCAGAGTGCGTAAAAGGTTTGGAGAAAAAACTGTCCATGATAACAGTGGCTGTCAGCGTACCTATGCCAACCATGAAGCCGTGCGAAGGTGCAGTTCCATCTTCTTTTTTTACTCCCGACATTTCCCAGATATGCGAAAACATGTGTTCACACCCCGACGCCGGTCGGGAGGAATCTGCCGCCTGCATGGCAAATCCGGAGAGAGTCAAACCCTCAAACAAAGCAGCAAATGCTTTTGAATCTCCGTTTTTGAGCTCGAATGGACGATTTATCCAGCTCTCCAGGGGGTGTTGAACCATGCGCCAGGGGATTTCCAGGATAGGTTCAATATCCCCGCAAATCTGATCCGCAATTATCCAGTCGGCTCCCGCTGTTACTTTGGCAACCAAATCTGCATAACCTGCCGCAG
>JAAZFF010000099.1 GCA_012511845.1 Lentisphaerota bacterium | reverse complement strand
TGGGTGGTTGCGGTTCGCGGGGACGCTCACCCTCCATTACGTAAGGATGCGCATAGCCAAACTGGAGGGCGAATGTCCTCATGAGCCGTGGTTGCTTGGCGACCTCAATGCGGTCAATAGGGTCAGCCATCCTCCCGAGCAGGCGCTCGGGGCTCCCAGGCAGCCACGGCGCCGCATGAGAAAACTACCCACTGCACACTGACCACTGATCACTGCCCGGCTTGCCGGGCTTCAGCCCAGTGCCACAAGCAATAGTCCGGTTGCTACGAGTCCCACACCGACGAGGCGTGGTATACCCGGTTTTTCGCGAAGCAGGAAAATGCCTGCCATTACTCCAAGAGGCAGACTCATTTGCCTGAACGCCTGGACATAGCTTACGTTGGAGACAAAATTCATTGCAAGCAAAACGAGCACGTACGCTGAAGAGGAGAAAAAACCCGTTATCGGAGGAACAGGCGTTTTCATGAAGAGGCGTCTGAATTCAGCACGTTCATGCCGGCTCAAAGCAGATGCAGCTGTCAGCAGTATGCAGATGCCTGCCTCCATCATGGCAAGAAAAATGATTGCACGGTGCAGTATTGCAGCGTCGCCCGGCAACTGCGCCATATATCCCATGGCTTCGCTGTCGATAATTGTGTATCCAGTTGTGCCTATTGCCGATGCCATAGTGAAAAACAGTGCCAGACTGCGGTAGGCAGACCACTTGAAAGTGCCCCATGAGTGCAGCGGCATAAGAATGCAGCCGGCAGTGACTACCATCATGCCGCCAAGCGCAAGCAAGGAGGGTCTTGCGCCGAGGCTGAACACCATGGTTACAGCAGCAGTCAGGAGTACGGGCATGGCGCGTGCAAGCGGATAAACAAGAGACATGTCACTGCGTTTGTAAGCATTTGCAAGACCAAACAGATATAAGAACTCAAATGCTACGGAACCGAACCAGAAGAGCCAGAATTTGGGCGGCAGGTCTGATATGCTGATATCTATCAGAAAGTATGCCGGCAGCCATATAATAGCAGCTGTACCGGTTGAAATTGCATAAAAAGCTAATGATGGAACAGTCCTTTTGCTCAGGAAATTCCAGCCCACATGCAGAAAAACAGAAACGAGTATCAGGGAAAATGCTGTCAGTGTCATTTGATTGTTCCTGAATCACGAAAGCGTATTTATTGCTGCCGTTTCTTCATTTTTTTCGCAAGCCACTGCCGGAAGCTCAGAATGGGATATCCGCGCGGTACCCACAGATGCCTGATTCTGTTTATTTTGTCGAGATGCCTGATTCTTGCTTCGCCCATTGTTTCCGGTGAGTGTACGCTCCACATTTTGTATACTCCGGCGATATCTATGGAGCGGAGCAGGCGCTTGAGCGGCGGGGGCATAAATCGTGTAGAAAGTGCAGATTCCCAATCTATAACGAAAACATTACCGGTGCTTGAGCACATTACATTGCGCAGGTTGCGCAAATCGAGATGTACAATTTCCATTTCGTGAATTTTTTTGATGCCTTCTTCAAAAGCATGAAAAAATGTATTTGCGGCGGCACGTTCCTCCTTGCTGTCGCCCCACTCTTTGTCACGCAGTGTTTCACCGTCGCAGAACTCCTCAATAAGTGTGAATTTTCCTTCTCTCTCCACCCATCCGGGAACAATTCCTGACGACTCCACTTTCTTGAGAAAATAGAATTCGCGAGAAATGAAGAATCTTCCCAATGTGTTGCGAATAAAAAAGTTATGCTCCGAAAAATCTTTTCGAACCATGGCTTTGCCGTTTTTTTCTGTTTTCCAGAGGATAGCATTGCCGTAACGTCCCTTATGCATCAGCACAGGTTTTGTTGCCGCCTTTGTATCCGAATCTGTTTTAATATCCCCTGATCCTGTGTCGGGTGGTTCCATATCATTCATTGTAAAACTTTGACATAACCATGGAAAGATGGCATTTATTTGATTTTGTGTCAACTTTTTAAAGTTTTGGAACGCGTAAAACACGTGCGGTTTTGGCAGAAAATTGCTTTTTTTTATTTACATGAGTATACAAAATTGCTATATTGAATTTGTTCGTGAGAGACAGGAGAAAGGTTCTTGCTGCGTCTTGCTTGCGAAATTTAGGGCTATATTGATTATGGGTGATTCACGTTTGGGCGCCGAAAATTACGGTGCTGAGCAAATTCAGGTTCTTGAAGGCATTGAGGCGGTAAGAAAGCGACCTGCGATGTATATTGGCGATACCGTTGAGCGCGGTTATCACCACTGTGTATATGAAGTTGTGGACAACTCCATCGACGAAGCAATGGCGGGTCATTGTACTTTTGTTGAGATTACGCTTAATGCAGACGGTTCGTGTACTGTAAGAGATGACGGCAGGGGTATTCCCGTCGAGATGCATGAGACGGAAAAAAAGCCGGCGCTTGAAGTTGTTCTTACTGTTCTTCATGCCGGAGGCAAATTCGGCGGTGGGGGTTACAAGGTTTCCGGAGGATTGCACGGTGTAGGCGTTTCGTGCGTAAATGCGCTGTCGGAGTGGCTTGAGGCGGAGGTAAGCAGGAACGGCAAAATACATCGCATGAGATTTGCCCGCGGGCGCGTTACATCGCCCCTGCAGGTTGTCGGAGATACGGATAAAACAGGAACTACAATTACCTTTTCCCTCGATCATGATATTTTTCAATATAGTGGTTTCAAGTGGGATATACTGGCAAAGCGGTTCAAGGAGCTCTCCTTTCTCAATCCCGGGGTAGAAGTACGGTTTTCAGATGAAACTACAGGCAAGCGTGAAGTTTATCGCCACGATGACGGAATTGTCGGCTACATCAAGGCAATAAACTCCGGGCGCCCTGTATTGAACGATGAAGTTATATACATGAAGGGCGAGAAAGACGGCGCTAGCATAGAAATTGCCATGCAATACGTCAGGGAGAAGTACGACGAATCGATTTTCTCTTTTGCCAACAACATCAACACGATAGAGGGCGGTACGCATCTTTCCGGTTTTCGTTCTGCGCTGACGCGCGTAGTAAACAACTACGCACGTACATCAAGGATCCTCAAGGAAAATGAAGATACAATGGATGGCGAGGATATTCGTGAAGGAATTTCATGCGTCATCAGTGCCAAGATTCCAAATCCGCAATTTGAGGGACAGACGAAGACGAAGCTCGGCAACAGCGAGGTGGAGGGAATCGTTAACAACCTTTTAGGCGAAGAGCTCCGGACATATTTTGAGGAGAATCCGGCTGTAGCGCGCCAGATAGTGGAAAAATCGATCGAAGCTGCCAGAGCCAGGATTGCTGCCCGGAAGGCGCGTGATCTGACGCGGAGGAAAGGCGCGCTTGAATCAGGCGGGCTGCCCGGTAAACTTGCAGACTGTTCCAGCAGGGATCCTGCCGAATGCGAGCTGTTTCTGGTGGAAGGTAACTCGGCAGGCGGCTCTGCCAAGCAGGGGCGCGACCGTGCAACACAGGCAATCCTTCCCCTGCGCGGAAAAGTGCTGAATGTTGAAAAGGCGCGTCTGGAAAAAACATTGAGCAATCTCGAAATCAGGAGTCTGGTAACGGCAATAGGTGCCGGAATCTCCAGTGATTTCGACATTACAAAGGCGCGGTATCACAAAGTTGTAATCATGACAGACGCCGACGTGGACGGCGCACACATCAGAACGCTGCTCCTGACATTCTTCTTCCGCCAGATGCGTCCGCTCATCGAGCACGGGTACGTATACCTGGCACAACCGCCGCTGTATCAGATAAAGCGAAAGGGCAAGGGAGAGTACATTGAGAGCGATGCGAGGCTTACCGAGAGATTGCTGTCAATCGGCTGTGATGATTTCGTATTCGAATTTCCTGACGGGGAGCGCCAGATGTCCGGCAGGGAGCTGGAGCCTCTTCTGGAAGTTCTGGCTACAGCCGAATCACTTCTGTCCAGACTGGAGCAGCAGCATGTGGATATAGACAAGTTCTTTTCCCTTCGTGATTCTGTAACCGGTGAGTTTCCTCACTTCCAGGTTATCCAGGATGTTGACGGCAACCCTGTAAATCATTATGTTTCAACTTATAATGATGCAATGAAAATCAAGGAAGAGACGGCTTCACTGCTCGGTATTGCCATAGAAGATCTGGAAGATCCGGAGAATCCCGTATTTACCTGTACTGAAATACATACGTCAACACAGATACGTCGCCAGATGGATGCATTGCACGACGTCTACGGCTTCAACAGGGGAGACTACTTCGGCAAGTCGGGTCCAATCGGTGTACTCAAGGATGTAACGGCGAAGGGCGGCGAGGAAGGAAAAGAAATGGGTTCGCTTCTGGAGCTGCTTGATGCAATCCGGGACCGCGGACGCAAAGGGCTTACAGTCCAGAGGTACAAGGGTCTGGGAGAAATGGATGCCGATCAGTTATTTGAAACTACAATGGATCCGGATAAGAGAAAAATACTTAAGGTTGTACTGGAAGATGCAGTTGAGGCAGATAAAATCTTTTCAATGCTCATGGGTGATGAAGTCGGACCGCGCCGCAAATTCATTGAGGACCACGCCTTGATGGTCGGTAACCTTGATATCTGATGAATGCGGTGAAATAAAAAGGATTTAGCAGAGGATTTTCCTAAAATGGATGAGAACAGCGATAACAGAAAACAGGATTTGTCCGTCAACCCGGATGTAAATATGGAAAGCAACACGAACAGCACGGATGATCAGGATTCTGGCATTACTCTTGAAAGAGGAGTATATCCGATCAGGATTGAAGATGAGACGCAGACTTCCTACATCGACTATTCGATGTCGGTAATTGTTGGGCGTGCACTTCCTGATGCACGTGACGGGCTGAAGCCGGTACACAGGCGCTGCCTGTACACAATGAGCGAGCTGAATAATACGTATACCCAGCCGCACAAGAAGTCTGCCCGCATAGTAGGTGACGTAATGGGTAAATATCATCCCCACGGGGATGCTTCCATCTACGACACCATCGTCCGTATGGCACAACCGTTTTCCATGCGATATACGCTTGTGAACGGGCATGGAAACTTCGGTTCCATTGACGGCGACGGCGCAGCGGCGATGCGCTATACCGAGGTGAGAATGGAGCGGCTTGCGGAAGCGATGCTCGAGGACCTTGAGAAAGAAACGGTCGACATGGGGCCGAACTACGACGAATCGCTCGTGCAGCCGCTCGTACTGCCGTCGAAAGTGCCTAATCTCCTGCTGAACGGCTCAACGGGAATAGCCGTTGGAATGGCGACCAATATGCCTCCGCATAATCTGAATGAAATATGCGAGGCAATAATTCATATGGTGGACAATCCGATGTGCACCATCGATGATTTGATGCAGTTTATAAAGGGTCCTGATTTTCCCACCGCAGGAATCATTTGCGGGGTGCGCCCCATAGAACTGATGTACAAGACAGGGCGCGGTGCCATGCAGGTGCGGGGCTGTGCGGAAGTTGTGGAAGAAGGGAACAACTCCCGAATCATAATCACGGAGCTGCCCTATGGCGTGAATAAAGCCTCAATGATCGAGAGAATTGCCAATCTGGTGAAAGAAAAGATTATTGACGGCATCCGCGATATACGCGACGAATCGAAAGAGGATATACGTGTTGTAATAGAGCTTAAGCGCGACGCCATGCCGCAGGTGGTATTGAACCAGCTTTACAAGCATACGCAGCTTCAGACAACATTCGGCGCCATTATGCTTGCACTAGACAGAGGTCGCCCGAAAGTGATGAATCTGAAGCAGCTGATGCGCTGTTTCATCGACCACAGGATTGACGTTATAACTCGCCGCACGAAGTTTGAACTGAGGAAGGCTGAGGAACGCTGCCATATTCTCGAGGGCTTCCGTATCGCCATCGATAATATGGATGAAATAGTGCGCATAATCCGCTCTTCGGCAGATGATGCAGAGGCGCGCTCAAGGATGATGGAAAAGTTCGGGCTGAGCGAGCTGCAGTGTACAGCCATTCTTGATATGCGCCTGCGGCAGCTCACAGGTCTGGCGCGTGACAGGGTTGAAGCAGAATATCAGGCAATCCTCCTGCGTATAGCCGACTACAAAGATATACTCGCCAATCCGCAGAGAATTCTCGATATAATAAAGACCGATTGCACAGAGCTGATGCAGAGGTACGGGGATGAGCGCCGCACACAAATCACTTATGCTGAAGGCGACGTTAATATAGAGGATATAATCCCGAATGAGCCCTGCATTGTTACGCTCAGCAACCGCGGGTATATAAAGCGTGTTTCGCTTACAGAATTTGAAGAGCAGAGAAGGGGAGGCAAGGGCAAGAGGGGAGCCAGGCTCAAGGATGGTGACTTCGTGATGAACCTGTTTACTCCCATGACGCACGACAGGCTGCTGTTTTTCACTTCACATGGTCGGGTGTTTACGGAAAAGGCTTACAGCATCCCGGAGGCAGAGAGGACCTCCTTCGGTCGCCCTCTCGTGAATCTGCTCATGTTGCGCCCTGAGATCACGCAAGAGCGTGCTGCAGAAATAAATGAACAGAGCGGTCTCGGCAAGTTTCCTGAAAATGGCTCAGCAGGAGCCGGTCTTGTTGAGGCGCGTTCAGTCGAACGTGTTCTGGGGATTATTTCCATTAAAGATTTTGATGAGGATAAATGCATCTTCTTTGCAACTTCCAAGGGTTATGTAAAGAGAACACACCTCAATGATTATCGAAATGTAAATAAATCAGGTATTCGCGCCATAAGGATTGACGATGATGATGAGCTCGTCGGCGTGGAGCTGATGGAAGATGGTGATGAGATGATTCTCGTTTCCGCAAGCGGTCAGACAGTACGCTTCAAGGCAGGAGACGTCAGGGTCATGGGTCGCACAGCCCGCGGCGTAAGGGGTATAAGGCTGGCAGGTGTTACAATGTCTGCAGGAGCTGACCGGGACGATGAAGGTACAGATGCAGATGAATCTGATTCTTCTGCAAGCACTTCCACTGATCTTTCTGAGAGCAGAGATGAATTGCGCGCACTTGTAAAAGTTTCGGATGATCCCAACAGCCGCCTTCTGATGCTGGTGGAAAATGGATTTGGTACCTGCTCGAGATTCAGCGATTATCCCGTTCACCGTCGCGGCGGCAAAGGGGTAAAGTCGATCAGCACGGGTGATCGTAACGGCAAGCTCGTCTTTGCCGCACCGGTTCTGCGTGCTTCTGCCGACAATGAAGACTCTATTGAAAAGGGCGATTCGCTGCTTGTCATAACAGAGCTGGGGCAGATGATACGAATCGGGGTTGACTCGATTCGTGAGACGCGTCGTGTTGCAAAGGGCGTAAAGGTTGTAAATGTGGCTGAAGGTGATAAAGTTGTATCAGCAACTGTTATTACAGAAGATGATGATGAGGATGAAGAGGTCGCTGAAGGCCCGGCAGATCCGGGCCAGTGATTAGTGGACAGTGGGCAGGGTAGGGCGACGCTCTCCGCAGCGCGCCGTTGCTGATGGGTGGTTGCGGTTCGCGAGGACGCTCACCCTCCATTACGTAAGGATGCGCATAGCCAAAATGGAGGGCGAATGTCCTCATGAGCCGTGGTTGCAGGGGCGTGATGCGAGTTAATGAATTGTCGAAAGAATCGATTTGACTCGGGACTCGGAATTTGTCCGACCCGTCTGACCCGTCCGACATTCACGGCGGTTTGCGGAGAAACCAGCCCTACCTGCTCAGCAGCCGTGATGCGAGTACAGAGCCTCGCGGTCCCAGTGCTCTGCGTGAGATATCTGCGGCTCAGGAGAAAACTACCCACTGCCCACTGTCCACTGATCACTCCCGGCTTGCCGGGCCCGGGCAAGCTGCTCCTTCAACTCAGCAGGGGAAAACGGGACAGTAACCGCATCGCCGATTTTATTCAGAAGCACAAAATTAATCGTGCCCGAAAGATTCTTTTTATCGGACACCATGGTTTGAAAAATATCATTTACAGTGAATTCAGTTTCAGTCGGGAGTGACAGTTTTTTTAGAAGTGCCTCTATCCGCCTTGAAGTCCCCTGAGGAGTTTTTCCGATCTGCTCGCCAAGACGTGCCGCAGCAACCATGCCAATCGCAACAGCTTCTCCGTGCGAAATATATCCATACCCCATCACATTCTCAATCGCATGACCAATGGTATGCCCGAAATTGAGTATCATCCTCTCTCCCAAATCAAACTCATCACGATTCACTATGTCTGCCTTAATAGCAATGCATCTTGAAATAATTTCAAAAAGTTTGTCGCTTCTGCTTGAATCCCCATTGCTGTTATCGGCAAAATTCTCAATGTCTGCGAAGAGTTTCGCATCGCGTATGCATCCGTACTTTACAACTTCTGCCATTCCTTCGGCAAAGCGCGCCCTCGGGAGCGTTTCGAGAACAAGCGGATCAACCAGCACGGCTCGCGGCTGATGAAAGGCACCTGCAAGATTTTTACCGAAAGGAAGATCGATTCCCGTTTTTCCCCCTACGGAAGAATCGACCTGTGCCAGCAAAGAGGTGGGGATCTGCATTATTGCCACAC
>JAAZFF010000098.1 GCA_012511845.1 Lentisphaerota bacterium | reverse complement strand
CGAAAACGGTAAACAGTCTTCTGGGTCTCAATCGAGCCATGTTCTTGTCTCAAGCCAGTACCTGTTCTTTATCCAACCCCGTGCCCATCCAACGAGATTGGTGTCGCTCCAAACCTGTCGCATGAAATTGGTGTCGTTGTAATAGTGGAAATATTGAAATGCATACTCCGAATCTCGATGGATCCGGGATGATGGGGGGTTCAGTCTGTACCCGTCACGGATCAATTCATAAAAAGCCTGCCTGTTTGTATTTACCTGCGATACGTACACGAGATTGGAACACCACGTTGTAATAGCAGCGTTTTCCGGCGTTGCAGGGAACCAGGAACTGTCGATATTTAAAAAATAAACACCGTCTGGTTCGTGGCGACTGCGATGGTAGTCCATGTCGAAAATATATGAAAAGCGGGACTCTGTCGGTTCAAGACTAAGAAAAGACTGGTACTTGGAGGCAAAGAAAATTACGGGGATGCCATTTGTAGGTAGCGGCTCAGCGTATTCCCTGTACAGCCGCACAGGATTGTTTGTGACGCTCCCAAACCAGAAATGGTCGATTTGGACTGTGACGTACTTTTCATCCTGTTCAACAGCATGCCCTATCCCAGCAATATCGCACACTGCCGCTTGTAGCGGAAGAGCGGAATCAACGCGGCAGATCATATTTGTGTCTTGTGCACAGGCGTATTGCCTGGACAAGATTATCAATACTATTGTAAACGCAGTATTTAGTTTCATTCGTAATATTCTCCTGTTGGAAGTATGAAGCGCAGATAGCGCAAGTTATTGGGTAGCCAGTAGCCGGTCGGATGAGGATTGAGTCTGTGCCCTACAAATCTCAACCCACCCATATCCATCATGTTGACACGAGTTTTCAGCAGGTTGTGATGTTTTTGATCTCCAACCTCAATTGCCTCCAGATAATCGGGGTCAACAAGACCTACGTTGTGACCGATCTCATGCGCTATTGTCGCTGCGATATACTGTGCAAACTGCTCTGGCGTCATAGGCACAGGAATGGGATCCTTGTTGCCGGCAAGCATGCCTTTGAAATTTTCCTGCAAAGATTCTCCAAAATTAGCTATGAAGATGTTCATCGTCCCTGATGGCTTAGCATTTCTCTTGTTGATTCCAACGCTTTCTCCCCTGCGACTTCCGCGCGAAGTTTCTCCGATAATTAGCACCCCCTTATGTCGCCCCTGCACTTTATCTTTCATCACAATACGTATGTTCACATCATCAGGGAAAAACGCTTGCACCATAGCGGGAAGCAACGCTAATGCGGCGTCTGCCTCTTCTTCGGTACAACCTTGGTATAACACGACCTGATCGTTCGAATTAGTGTCTTCTGTTATCACTGGTTGCTGGAAAACGTTCATGCCACTAAAGGGCACTAAATTCACTATCTGCGGCACATAAATTCTGGTGCTTGCTTCATTCAGTATTTCTGATTCATCGTGATTGTTTTCTCGAAGACGGAAGAATATTGTGTAATATGGCGGTGGTACTGGCTCCTCTGAGATAACCTCCGGCAACGCACGGTTGAAACTACCCCTAGGTCCAGTGAAGACATCGGGCGATTCGACAAGTGCCGCGTCTTCTGTGACGATGCCGTCCCAGACTACTGTATGCTGCAATGATGAAACATATGTGCGTTTCTGATGACCTGTAATGTCAGGAGCCATATCGATCCAGCCGACGTGCTGCCAGCCGTCGGTAGCAAGACGCATGATTTCGCCCTCAAGCCATCCTTCTTGATGAAAATGCGGACAGCCGTATATGTTCAACTGAAACGTTGCTGTTTCTTCCAGATGAGGTGAGAAGTTTCCCGTTGCATATGCAATTCCAAAACTCTGTTTGGTGCATTTGTGGATAAACGTCCTGTTGGTGACGTAGCTCGAATCATCAAGTTCTGAAACAGCTGTGAGGATAATTCTGTCTTTATTAAGGGTAGTACCCGGCTTGACGTTGACAAGTGTCGCCTTGCTGTAAGGAGAATGTATGTCGAGATCGTCGGAACTCCACTGCACACTGTATAGCAGGGTTCCTGCGTAGTTGGTAATTGCAAACGGTCCGATTGATTCAGTATCAAAGTGCCAGGCTGCGTTTTCAGGCTCTATGCCCATT
>JAAZFF010000097.1 GCA_012511845.1 Lentisphaerota bacterium | reverse complement strand
GAATGGGGAATGGATAACAAATGCAAAAATTATTAATTTTCAATTTTCAATTAACGAACATGACCTTGCCGGTTTTGTCAGTATCGGGACGATCCCGAATGGAGATATAAAAATGAATTGGCTTATTTTGATTGTTGCCGGACTGCTTGAGGTTGGTTGGGCGATCGGCTTAAAATACACGCACGGATTTACGCGTTTCTGGCCGAGTGTAGGGACGCTTGTGGCGATTATGATCAGCATGGGATTACTCGGTGTGGCTATGAAAACGTTACCAACAGGCACTGCCTATGCTGTGTGGGTCGGAATAGGAATTGTGGGGGCGGCAACACTTGGAATATTATTGTTCGATGAATCTGTAAATATTTTCCGTTTGATAAGCCTTGGGGTGATAGTTGCCGGCATTATCGGTTTGAAGCTATCAACACCTTAGCTGTGTAATAACTCAGCAGTTTTAGCCGCGAAAATACATCTTTTCCGATATTATACAGTGTGCGATTTTTGAAGTAACAAGTTGGCAAATAAGGGCTGTTGTATAAAAAAAACCAAACCGGTCTGATGGCGTTGACTAAAGTGCTGTAAAATGGTAGTATCAACCGGCGTTGGTTTCTCAGAGGGACGCTCTTTCTGAAGCATGAGCAGGTTGTTTTTACTGCCAGTGCTATAAACCATATAATCACAATTAAGGAGTGGGTAAATGATAGTTTCAACTAAACTGCTTTTCGAGCATGCGTACGGCAAATACGCGGTCGGAGCTTATAATATCAATAATGCCGAGCAAATCATGGGGCTCTTTCGAGGATGTGTTGAGAGCAAGGCTCCTTTTGTAGTGCAGATATCAAAGGGTGCGCGTTCATATACAGACAAACTTCTTCTGGAAGCCATGATTCGCGCAGCCGATGAGATTTTCCCGGAAGCGATTTTTGCTGTACATCTTGATCATGGTGATGAAGAAACATGCATGGATTGCATAGCCAGCGGATTTTACAGTTCTGTTATGATAGACGCTTCGGCTGAACCTTTTGAAAAGAATGTGGAAATCACCAAGCGTGTTGTTGATGCAGCCCATGCGAAAGGTATTGCCGTTGAGGCGGAACTCGGACAGCTTGGCGGAGTGGAGGAGCATGTGTCCGTATCTGAGGCAGATGCCAAACTTACGGATCCCAAGGAGGCGATTGAATTTGTACGGCTCACCGGCTGTGATTCCCTTGCGTGCGCAATCGGCACAAGCCATGGAGCGTATAAGTTTACGGGAACGCAGGGATTGCATTTTGAGGTCGTTGAGGAAATTGCACGGCTTTTACCGCGCTTCCCGCTCGTCATGCACGGATCCAGCTCTGTGCCCCAGGACGAAGTTGAGCGCATAAATGCAGCAGGCGGCAAGCTTCCGGGCGCCAAGGGTGTGTCTGAAGAAGACATAGCCAAAGCCAGCAAGATGGGTGTAACAAAGGTAAATATTGATACTGATGGCCGCCTCGTATGGTGCCGCGTACATCGTGAGCACTTCATAGAGCATCCGGAGAATTTTGATCTTCGCCCGGTAGGCAAGGTGTTTATGTCGGAGTACTCGAAGTACATTCAGGATAAAAATAAAGTTCTAGGATCGGCGGGTCAGCTTGAGTCTGTTCGCGAGTTTATAAAGAACGCTGAAGTATAACAATTTATTAACGTTTAGCCGGCTCAGGTAAGTTCACCTGAGCCGGCTAAAAAAAGGAGAAACCAGAGATATGGCCAAAAAAATAATGGTCGACGGCAATGAAGCCGCGGCAACTATAGCTTTTAAGTGTAGCGAAGTCTGTGCAATTTATCCCATTACGCCGTCTTCCACGATGGCCGAGTGGTACGATGAATGGTCTGCACGAAATTTCAAGAACATCTGGGGAACGGTTCCCAACGTTATTGAGATGGAGTCGGAGGGCGGGGCTGCCGGGGCAGTGCATGGTGCTTTGACAACGGGTGCGCTCTCAACGACATTTACTGCTTCGCAGGGATTGCTTCTGATGATCCCCAACATGTACAAGATTGCAGGCGAACTTACGCCTACAGTGTTTCACGTGTCAGCTCGCTCGCTTGCTTATCAGGCACTTTCAATTTTTGGTGATCACAGTGACGTAATGTCGTGCCGCCAGACAGGCTTTGCAATGCTTGCTTCAGCGAGCGTTCAGGAAGTAATGG
>JAAZFF010000096.1 GCA_012511845.1 Lentisphaerota bacterium | reverse complement strand
GTTTATATTTTACGCTGATTCTATTGGAAACAATGAATTTTCTCAAGAATTTAGTTGGATGATTGCTAAAACTTATGTTAAAACCTATAGCCAGGCTCAAACAAACGAAACAACAGCATGTTTAAATAACTGCTACATCGGAGAAGATCACAAGATGCGGATAGAAGATATATTAAAAACCTTTCGTGATGGCAGAATATCACTTGAGGAAGCAGCTTCACAGCTTGAGAAAGCCTCCTGCGAAGATTTGGGATTTGCCAAACTTGATTACCACAGGGAGATCCGGCGCGGCTTCGGCGAAGTGGTTTTTTGCTCCGGTAAAACAGATTCTCAGCTAATTGATATTTTTAAGGCTTTCGCTCAATCCGGAAAACGTGTGATGGGAACACGGTGCAGTCCGGAAAAAGCGGATGCCTTATCTGACGCCGGCGTCAGAGTTAAATACGATGCATGTTCCCGGATAGTTTTTTCATGCAGCAGGGAAACTGCTGAACTTGCCGGTAATGTTGCCGTTTGCACAGGCGGCACTGCCGATATACCTGTGGCGGAAGAAGCCGCACAGACTGCCGAATTTTATGGAGCGAAGGTTGAACGCTATTACGATATCGGTGTTGCCGGCATTCACAGGCTTTTTTCAAAAATAGAAAAAATCCGTGATGCAAATGCCATAGTTGCTGTAGCCGGCATGGAAGGCGCTCTGGCAGGAGTAATCGCCGGACTGGTAGCCGTTCCCGTTATTGCCGTACCTACATCGGTTGGCTATGGGGCGTCTTTCAACGGTCTGTCTGCCCTTCTTACAATGCTCAACTCCTGCGCAGAAGGAGTTTCCGTTGTGAATATCGACAACGGTTTCGGAGCCGGTTATATTGCCGCACAGATAAACAGACAATGCACCGGGAAAAGTTGAAACACCATTCCTTATTGAAGTGAAGTTCGTTTTATGTCCGATAAAATCAAAAGTCAGCTAAAAAACTATCTGCGCAGTTTTACCTCCGGCGGAATTGCTCTTGCATATTCGGGAGGTGCGGACAGCTCCGTGCTCCTGGCAATTCTGGCAGAAATGAAAACAGCGTTGAATTTCAACTTTCGCGCCATAATTATAGATTCTATTTTACAGACCAACGCTGAAATCGGTGATGCCCTGAAACGGGCGGAAAACCTTGGTGTCGAAGTTCACGTCGAGCCATTTGATCAGTTGGCTATTAAAGGCTTTGAGAAAAACCCAAAAGACCGATGTTACATGTGCAAAAAGGAATTATTTGCCAGGATTTTCGCATTTGCAAAACAAAATAACCTGGCTGCAGTTGTTGATGGGACGAATGCTGATGACATGCAGGCTTACCGGCCCGGTTTACGCGTGTTAAAGGAAAGCGGGGTAATTTCACCGTTCATGGAATTGAAAATTACAAAAACACAAGTGCGGGCACTGGCAACACTAATGAATCTTGATGTTGCAAAAAAACCGCCTGAATCATGCCTCGCCACACGCTTTCCTTACGGCGACAAAATTACTGCAAAAGATCTTGAACGAGTTGCAGCAGGAGAAGACATCCTCCGTGCAGTGCTTCCCGCAAATACAACTGCAAGATTGCGTGTTCATGGTCAAATTGTCAGGATAGAAGTCCCCTGTCATGCTGTTGCACATATCATCGAACACCGGAAGCAGATTGCAGAAAGTTTAAAATCACTGGGATATACATACATAACTCTCGATCTGGAAGGATTCAGATCCGGAAGTCTTGATATATGATTCCATACAGGACAAAGATAAGATTATAAACGGATAAAAGTTGGCACGGCAGCCTGTGATCATGCACCTGTATTTTGAGAATGAAAATACGTGGAAGATTTTTTGTTTTTTGATATTGACAAGGATATGCCAAATGTAGTAAATTCTCGTTCAACGAAAAGTTAGTTTCATATAACAAATTAATTGGTGGGCAAAAAATGACTCTCATGAACATGTCGAAAGGTATGGAAGCAATTGTGACCGGTTACGGAGAAGGTGATCCGGCATATCGGGCGAAATTGCTTGCTCTTGGCTTGACACGCGGCGTAAAGATTCGTCTGGTCAACCGCGCACCGTTGGGAGATCCCGTAGAAATAGAATTGCGCGGTTTCAATCTGTCTTTACGCAGTAATGAGGCTTCCGTTGTAAACGTACGCCAGATCGCAAACTAAACGATTTAACAGCCAAAACGGAGAGTCAACATGTCCAAAAAGACCTTGACGGTTGCTTTGGTAGGCAATCCCAATTCAGGAAAACCAACAGTTTTTAATGCACTGACCGGCTCCAAGCAACATATTGGAAACTGGCCGGGCGTAACGGTCGAACGCAAAGAAGGATACTTCACCTCAAACGGAATTGATGTGCGTGTGGTGGATTTGCCTGGAGTGTACGCTCTTGCTGCCACCAGCGAAGATGAGCGCGTCACTGTCGATTATGTTATAGGCGGAGAAGCTGACCTGTTTGTTAATATCATCGACGGCACCAACATAGAGCGCAACCTGTATCTGACGCTGCTTTTATCGGAATTGCGCGTACCCATGATCCACGTGGTGACAATGATGGATATTGTGGAAGATCGCGGTACACAAATCGATATGGAACACCTCGGAGAGCACCTGGGATGTCCCGTTATCGGCATAAACGCCTCGAACAGGCGTGATGTAAAAAAACTGCTCGAACTTATCGCAAAAACAGCACTCCACTCTCATCTGCCGGTAATAAAGGTAGCTTATCCCAACGAGGTGGAAGATGAAGTTAAGGCACTGCTGCCGTATTGTGAACCCGTTTGCGAAGTATTCAAAGCAAATGCAAGATGGGTTGCACTCAAAATGCTTGAGGGTGACACAGATGTTTCCAATAAAGCTTTGCAGCTTGGAGCCATAAGCAGGGAAAAGCTTGAAGCAGCACAGAATCGCATAAGAAAAATATTGAACCAGTACCCTGATGAAGTGCTTGCCAATGCCAGATATGGTGTAATTCAGGGACTCTGCCACGAAATCGTAAAGAAAGGCAGCAGCAAGGAATATTTTACTCAACGAGCTGACAGACTGATACTGAACCGGTGGCTTGGAATACCGTTTTTCCTGCTTGTTATGTTCATGGTTTTCTGGATTACACAGGTTGTCGGAAGCAGATTCATAGATTTCTTTGAAATTTTTGGTGAAACTGTTTTTATTGATGGTACTGCCCACATTCTAACAAAACTCGGGGCAGCGCCTTTCATTGTAGCGATAGTGGCGCATGGGCTTGGAGCAGGGCTTCAGACGATGGCAACGTTTATTCCGCCAATCTTCCTCATGTTTTTCTGCCTGTCTCTTCTGGAAGATTCAGGCTATATGGCAAGAGCCGCCTTCGTGATGGACCGTTTTATGCAGTGGCTTTGCTTGCCGGGCAAGTCATTTGTTCCTTTGCTCGTCGGGTTTGGTTGTACTGTCCCGGCAATTATGGCTACACGTACCCTGGAGAGCAAACGGGATCGGTTTATTACAATATTTATGACTCCGTTCATGTCGTGCGGAGCAAAACTGCCTGTTTATGTGGTGTTCGGTGCAGCTTTTTTTGCAAGACGCCCCGGCATGCTGGTTTTTCTCTTATATTTTACCGGAATGATACTCGCAGTTGTTACAGGACTGCTGCTGAAACACACAATTTTCAAGGGCAAACCATCTCATTTCATCATGGAATTGCCTCCCTATCACATGCCGCGAATGAGGCATATCATGCTCCATTCAATTGAGAGACTCAACGGCTTCATCATCCGGGCAGGTCAGGTCATCGTCCCGATGGTTCTGCTGCTGGGTGTGCTGAACACCCTCGGCAAAGATGGAACCATTGGCAATGAGGATACTGAAAACTCAGTTCTTACATCTATAGGTATGGCGATTACTCCTGTTTTCGAACCCATGGGCATTGAACCCGACAACTGGCCGGCATCTGTTTCCATCTTTACAGGATTGTTTGCAAAAGAAGCAGTCATCGGTACATTGACGAGCCTTTACGGGCAAAACAGGGATGAAATGGGCGAGATTATCGAAGAGGAAGAAGAGACTTACAGTTTTATCAATGGCGTGCGGGAAGCTTTTTCCACTCTGCCGATAATAGGAGGACTTTTCTCAGAGGGTGAAGAAGAAGAGCAAGATGAGGATGCTGACTCTTCACTTTTCAGGCAAATGCGTAATCATTTCCCCGCAGGAAGACATCAGGCGTTTGCCTATCTGCTCTTTATATTGTTGTACGTTCCCTGTATAGCAGCCATGGGCGCTGCTTTTCAGGCACTTGGCAAGCTCTATGGGGTGGTACTCATGGTGTACCTGACATTGCTGGGCTGGTCAACATCAACACTTTATTATCAGATAACTCTGGGACACAGCCTGCTTTGGGGTGGTGTCGCTTCCGGAATTCTTGCAGCTATGATAATTGTCTTCATGATAATGGGTCGCTACAGAAGAGTGCCTATTTAAACACTCTGGCAATAAATTAATTCTGTTTCGCTGTTTGGTATGACGTCTCCCGTTGTGATATTATGGGAGACGTCTACTTGAATATATCTCATTAAAACTTTACAACCCGGCAGGAGTAAAAATGAAGAATTGCAGCGTAACTGTTTCATCTGGTAAAAGTACACTATCTGTAAAACATACGCCTGCTGTGCCACAAAGCACATTGTGCAAAGGCAGTCGCAAGGCAAAGCTTGGTACTGTTCCTGCCGATAAAAAGTTTTCTATACATTTATCCGCAAAATTAAACGATATTTCTGAAAAGGAAACACTTCTCGAAATTCCGGGGGCAGTAGAAGTTTGGGTATGCAATAAGACTGAGAACAGCGGAAATCAGAATTATGAAAATTTTTGTGCTCCCGACGGCAGTTGCCCCGTGTTGGAAGCCCGAATTTTTATCTCATCCAAAGAACATCCCGACTGGAAGGAAATGACGATCGGAATACCCGTTTCATGTCTGTCAAAAACGGAAGAAATCAAAAATATCCAGTTAAAATATACGGGAACGAGATGGGTAATAAACGCTGATGGCATCGAAGATGAGGAGTTTCCATTCGGTGATATAACCTGGGGCACAGACACCACCTGGTCAATTAAATCGGAACGCGTAGTATCCGCATCATTCTTCCCGGGCTGCTGCAGTGCTGAAGACAAACAACCGCACGATTCAAAACCTGTAGACAGGATTCAATACTTCACTCCTGACGGTCACAACAGATGGGTGGGAGACGTGGTTCTCATTTCTTTCAAGGGCAGGCTGCATATTTTTTACTTGATAGACCGGCGCCATCATCAAAGTAAATTCGGAATGGGCGGTCATTATTTCGCGCACCTTTCAAGTCCCAACCTCATTGACTGGTTTGAACATCCTCCAGCTGTTGACATTGATGAACAATGGCAGTCATTGGGAACGGGAACACCTTTCGTCTTTGAGGACAAACTCCACCTTGCATACGGCATACACACCACAAGAATGATCCCGCGGGAAAAGACGCTTTTGCCCGCCATGGATGCATATCTGAAAGAAAACGGGCGTTCCGGTGTTTTCAAAGCTGCCGAACACGAAGGCATTCCTGCAGGAGCAACGTATGCGACATGTGAAGATGGAATAAACTTCAAGAGATCTGACACTTTCATTCATCCAACAGAAAATCCGACAATTTATACAATACACGATGGGAAACTGCGCCTGTACTGCGGTTACGGCGTTAATGGAATGTGGACTGCAGACTCATTACCGGGAGAATTCACGTGTGTGGATAATACATTCCCTCCAAAAAGCATCATGGAGCCATGCACCGACTGTCCATGCGTATTTAACTGGAATGGACGCCAGTATCTGATACAGGGATTCAGCGGATTCTGGTCCAGACCTTCCAACGGTGGGGAGTATACGGATTTGGCGGCGGAAGGTCGCGATATTTATGAAGGTCTGGGCGTACCGATGGTGGCAGAGTACGGAGACAACCGCAGAATCATGGCAGGCTGGCTGGGCGGACTCGGATGGGGAGGACACCTTGTGATAAGAGAGCTGGTTCAACTTGAAGACGGTTCAGCCGGACTTAAGTGGCTTCCGGAAGTCATTCCACAACAATGGATTGAAAATAAGTTGAAGGGAACACTGAAGAGCGGGGCGTGTAGAATTATGCTGAATGCCCCCGACAGCGGAACGTTCCTCATGGAGCTGGAAGTATCCGGCGAACTAATAAAAGGTCAGAGCGTTTTTGCCTTGCAGTTATTGAATGACGAGGACAAAACATGCAGCGAACTGCAAATTGATATCGCCGGAGGTCGTGCGCAATGGAACGACGCTGTTGCCGGCACCCTTTCATCCTCCATCCCCTCTGCCCGTGAAATCATTGAAGCAAAGCGCGCAGGAGAAGCGTGGGCTCAACCGGGGCGAGGTCATGCCAACTTCCATTCATCCGGACGAAACTTCTGCATCGAAAAGGTGGGAGGGATGCAGCAACCGTTCATTGTCAGGGTAATCGTCTTTTACGATCAGAAAATCGGAGGATCCGTTGTAGATGCCGAAATAGCGGGACGGAGAACGCTCGTCAGCTGTCGTCCCGGTCTGCGTGTACAGCGTATTGCTTCAATTATAAAATAATTTAACAGCAATAATTAAGAAACATAGGTTTTTAACAGCAAAACAAAACAGCAACGGGAAAATATTATGAAATTTGATGTAGCAGCTTATATCTGGCCATCGTATCATTACGAGCCACGGGCAGAACATTTCTGGCCTGAAGGCGATGGCGAATGGTACACTGTCAGAAGAGGAAAACCACGGTTCCCGGGACACGATATGCCACGTATTCCCCTGCTGGGTAAACAGGATGAGGCAGACCCTGAAGTGATGCGCCAACACGTGGAACTTGCAATAGCACACGGAGTAAACGTATTTATTGTTGACTGGTACTGGTACGGAAACGCCCCGTGTTTTGAACGCCAACTCAACGAAGGACTGATCCCGGCGCTTGAAGGAACAGATTGCAAATTCTATCTCATGTGGGCAAACCATGATGTAACAAATCTATGGGACATGCATAACGACACGGATAACGGCAAGGTTTTGTGGAAAGGCGGTGTGACGCGCGAGATTTTGGATCCGATGTTTGAGCGTATTGTAAAAAAATATTTTTCTCTCAACAGTTACTACCGTGTAAACGATAAACCGCTCTTTTCCATATATGAATATCGTACGCTTGTCGCCGCAATGGGCGGAATAGAACAGGCGGCAGAAGCTCTGTCTGAAATGCGCAACATCTGCTCCCGTGCCGGAGAACCGGGGCTGGAGCTGCAGACGATAGCCATACGAGCGCGTCAGCCCTGGTACACCGATGATGATATTAAGGCGCTGGGCTTCGACAGTGCCACATCGTATCAGTACTGCCATGATAGCGGCAGCAGCGGAGACTACGTTGAATGGGCGGACAAAGCCATAAGGAAATGGAATGATCATGAAAAATTGTTCGGTGTTTTTTATCCTCATGTATCAGTTGGCTGGGACAATACACACCGCAACCCGTCGGCAGGTCTTGAAAGCGTAGTTCTTAACGCTACACCCTCCGCATTCGAAGCATGTCTGTGGCGGGCACGTCGCTGGCTTGAAGCACGACCCCAACAGGCGCCGTTAGTTACAATTAACAGCTGGAATGAATGGACAGAAGGAAGCTATCTCCTGCCAGATATGCGGTGGGGTTATGAATACCTGCGCGCCGTGCGCAATGTTTTTGTGTAACAGAGAAAGTGGGGAAAGAAAGTGGGCAGTTAGTAGTGGGTAGCCACTTTGACCTTATTGACCCTATTGACCGAACTGACCGCATTGAGATTGTCCACATGCCACTCAGGTGGTGTCACCTCAAGTGCTGATCGCTGCCCACTGCCCACTGGTCCGGCTTGCCGGACCCCGTCTAATCGATATTTGTCAACAGCCCGCGCGTGTTCTGCGGCAAGTTTTCAGCATAGATATGCGAAACATCTCCCAGCCCTGTCAGACGTGGAACGGCAATTTCCGGTGAACGATGTTCCATCAGTATGGTAGATACAGAACTGGGCGGCAGAAAAAATCCGCACCATACAAGAGACAGCGGAATTTCCAGCAGATGGGCAATCCACCACCCTCCAAGTCCGCCATGGCAGACCACTGCCACCTGCTCCTTGTTGTCACTTGAGCCATGGTATACCCC
>JAAZFF010000095.1 GCA_012511845.1 Lentisphaerota bacterium | reverse complement strand
TCCGGTGGGCTCTGCTCGATACGCAAATCGACATTACAGCACACGAAGAACGTGAATTAAGTCTGTCATACGGAAATAAAACACATAAAACGATTAATCCCATAAATGTCATCGAGAACGAAAGCTCAATCTCTCTCTCAAGCGGCGGACTTTTGCTCAGGATAAATAAAAAGCAATTCAACCTCATTGAATCCCTCAAGATAGACGGTCACGAAGTGATAACGCCTCAAAGCAGAGGTCTTGTAATTTATCTTGAGGATGGTACTGAAGTCAGAGCCGGACCTCCGACCGGCGTACACGTTGAAACTGTCGGCCCGATGCGGGCTACAGTATGCCTTAGGGGACGCTTCCCCGACATTCATAAAAATCTCCTCGGTTATACTGTGCGTATAACGGTTTTTGCTGGACAGAAATATCTAAAAATCCATACCTGGCTTGAAAACGATGGAGGAT
This sequence comes from Lentisphaerota bacterium, assembly GCA_012511845.1. GTDB lineage: Bacteria > Verrucomicrobiota > Kiritimatiellia > RFP12 > UBA3636 > JAAZFF01. The sequence continues at coordinate 2,635 of JAAZFF010000095.1, read as the reverse complement.
TAACACAGCGCGCACCAGGGAAAGCAGAGTGGTTCGCTTTCGACGGTATGGCAATAGATTTCGGACTGAACCTTGGAACAGAAATTGTTGCAGAAAGCGAAGGAGCCAAATCAACAAACATCTTCAGGATTGCGCAGTACGCCGACCCGAATCACGACTGGAAGAGCTTTAATTATAGAATCACCGATGAAGAAAACCTTTTAAAAGAAGGCGACCGTACTGATGGAGTTGTGGCGCTAAAGGGGAACAGCAGCTCGACGACTGTGGCAGTGTGTCATTTTTGGGAAAACTATGAGAAAGCCATAGAACTTGATGCCCCAAGCCTTAAGGTGTGGCTATGGCCGACAGATGGCGAATGGCCCCGCTCCAGGGCAAAGCGCGGCAAAGACTCGCAAAATGAGTACAGACAGTTCCGAAACGCCGGCTTGTACCATCTGCCCGGAGGAACACGCAAGGGACACGAGCTGATACTTGATTTTTCAGGGCGTGATGTAAACGCCACACATGCCACCGTTGCTTACCCCTTGCTGGCAGTGGCAGAATCTTCTTATTACGCTCATACAGAGGCTGTAAACGGTTGGATGGCTCCGGCTGATTTTACAACCGGAAACGATTCGTATGATGAAGCTGTCGCTATCTGGAACAGAATAGCCACACAGGCTGTTGATGCTGATGACAAGCGGGGAAGCATTGTTGCGGCCCGCAGAGGCGTTGCAGATCATCGCGGTTTCTGGCACGGATGGATGGATTTCGGAGATCTGTTGTGGGCAGAGGGATACTGTTCGCTGCATTACGACTGGACCTGGGTTATGATGCTGAACTTTCTGCGCACGGGGGACAGGCGTTTTTACGACATGGGAGTTACCATGGCACGCCATCGCACCGACATTGACCAGATATGGACCGGGGACTCGCGTTATTACAATAACCTGACGCGATACGAGAAGAGTTATACGAGCATACATGGCGGTCTTAACGATGGTCATTACGGTCCTGTCCCAAGCCACAACTGGATTGGAGGCATTGTTTTATCTTACATGATTACGGGAGAAAACCATTACAGGGAATGTGCGCTGAATAATTATGAAGGAATGAAGCGCCGTCTCATAGAACCTCAGGACAAAAAGCCCGACACATCAGTCCAAACACGAGATCTGGGCTGGACAATTCTAAATTTGTGTTCACTTTTTGACATGACAGCTGAACAAAAATATCTGGACGATGCTATGACTCTCTTTAACAAACCCATGACAATGCAATGGCAGGAGCGCGGACCATATTTCGGCACTTCCGGTGGAAGTTGCCTGCAGTTTTATTATTCAACGCAGGGAATATGCGAACTACACCATCGAACGGGAGATCCAAACATCCTCAAGCTTATAAAAGAGGGTTGCAAAGGAGATTATGAATCAACCAATCCGGTATATGATGAATGGCACATCTTCCTCTCAAATTACTATGCCTATCTCGGGTATATAGAAAAAAATACTGATTATCTGGACAAGGCAGAAACGCTTTTTAACATCTACCTGACATCGCAAAAGAATAAAAGTTGCTACGACAACACCGGTGCATGGACAAAGAGCAGTGCAAAACTGCTGCGTAACGGACATATTCTCCAGTATGTAAAATGGAAAATCAAGTACGCATCAAATTAATCCGACAGCATTTAAGAATGCGACGGTTACACCAATCGGAGTGATAAAGCGTATAAAAATCCCCCAGATCACGGCGAGAGTCATAACCGGTTTTTCTGCATTATTTTCAGAGAATCCCTTCAGCCCGGCAAGCAGGTTACCTATGTGAATATCTGTAAACTCGTCAGCTCCCTGTCTGATTTCTTCAGCGGCGTTTCGTGTACCCCATATCCAGCCCACAAATATGGAAATCATGAGTCCGCCAAGAGGCAACAGCCAATTGGAGGCAAAGTTATCCATCAAATCAAAAAAGCTATCAGGAACTCTGTCAAAAAGTACAAGTATGATCTTTTTCACATATTCAAGCCGCCCCCAGCCGGCAACGCTTACTGCACTGAGGCATCCAAGGAAAAAGATAAGAATACCGAAAACTACAGTCGCCTTCTTGCGCGATATACGCCACTCATCAATAAAATAAGCTGTTACCACCTCGAGCAGACTTATCCCCGAGGTGAGTGCTGCCACTAAAATCAGAAGAAAAAAGAACGTTGCCCAGAGAGGTCCGAGCGGCATTTGTGCAAAAACGCTGGGTAACACCTGGAACACAAGTCCGGGTCCAAGATCCGGCTCAAATCCCATTGCGAAAAGAGCTGGAAAAATTGCCAGTCCCGCTAGAAGAGAAGCCAAAGTATCGAGCCCCGCTACTGCCAGAGTTGCACGATAAAGATTTGCTGAGCGCTGCAGATAACTACCATAAGTAATCAACACGCCCATTCCAAGACTTAACGAGAAAAACGCCAGCCCCAAGGCAGCCAGGAAACTCTTGGCTGTTATTTTACTGAAATCAGGGCTTAAATAAAAGCGAACGCCCTCCATTGCCCCGGGAAGCGTTAAGCCGCGTATAATAAGAACAACGAGAAGGGCAAAAAGTATCGGCATTAAAACTTTCGACCACTTTTCTATACCATTCTGTATGCCTCTATAAACAATGAAAATAC
>JAAZFF010000094.1 GCA_012511845.1 Lentisphaerota bacterium | reverse complement strand
GCCCGGCAACAAAAAATATGGCTGGTGTGTACATTACATGACGAGCGATGAAGAGGCAGTTGCGAAGTATGACGCACTTCTCGCACAGGGCGAAATTGTAGTTTGAATTTAAAAGTTTTAAAACAGGCAGGTATCATTTACTAAAAAAGGAAATCTGAAACAGTTTATGGAAGAGCGCACTATTGATTTTAAAAATTGCATCAGACCGATGCTACACCAGCTTGATACTACAGGAGTTGTTTATATCGGTGCCGACAGGGTATACCGGCGCATATCACCTGATGCGCGTGATATAACACTGGAGCTGTTAAACTCTGGACTTTTCAAAGAGCTTGTAGAACGAAGGCTGCTGCCGGAAACATGGATCGAGGAAAAAACAGAAAACAGTCTCGTACTCGGTCATAAAAAGGCTGACTTTATCCTCTACGCAAGCGAGTGGACATTCTCAATGCTCAAAAAGGAAGTCCTGACTCTTATAGAAGTTCATAAAGTATGCGAAAAGCACGGCTGGTTCCTGCAGGATGGACACTTGTGGAATGTTGTATTTTTCGGTGATGATCCTATGCTGGTAGATTTCGGCAGTCTGAAAAAGGGAAAAGCTGAGCCGGACTGGCCGTTCTTTAAAGAACTCGTTGCAAATGCCTTTTTCCCGCTGCTGCTATTGTCCGGGGGCGACTTTTATATGGCAAACCTGATTTTGTCCGATACTTACCCGAATCGTCTGCAGCCCTTCCCTACCTTTTCCAATGCCCCCGTTTATTTCGAAAAACTGAAAGTTTTCAGGAAGAAGCGTGATTTGCAGTATTGGTTCGGCTTTTTCTGCAATCTCTTCCTAATACCGTTTCCGCCGCTGCGCAAATATCAGTTTAAAATCTGGCGTTACAGAACATTGCGTAACCCGGCAGTTTGTGAAGTGCAGCGGGAAGCTGAAAAGCTGCAACCGCCGAAAGTATGGACAGAGTGGGACGCCTACCATGAACCGAACTACAGCGATGGCGAGGTGAGCAGCAGGTTCCTGCGGATAATCGAGTTGCTGAAAAGCATAGACTGGACTACTGCCGTTGATCTGGCAGGGAACGGCGGTTATTTTACAATGCAGGTATTAAAAAACTTCCCGGAAGCCAAGATGCTTTGTCTAGATTACGACTCACGGGCTATCGAACGGGCGTATACGAGAAATGTTACGGCGGAAGAACCTTATAAAAACCTGACGTGCGGGATGGTCAACTTCTGCTATCCTTCGGACGGACATATTCCTCTGTCGGGGAGAATATCATCAGATCTTGTAATTGCGCTTGCGGTAACGCACCACCTGTTTTTGCGGCAGAGCATAAGCAGCGAAGTGTTTTTTGATTTTCTTCATGATACGAGCAAAAAGTATCTTGCGATAGAATTTATGCCGCTTGGGCTTTGGCGCGAGGGAGTTGCACCTCCTGTACCGGCATGGTATACCGAAGAGTGGTTCAGGAAGGAGCTCGACAGGCGGTTTGCTGTTATCGTGCGTGAGCAGCTTGAAGAGAATCGTGTATTCTTTCTGTGCCACCGCCGGTAGGGCGGAGCCCGGCAAGCCGGGCAGTGGGCAGTGGACCAAGCCTGGGAGCCCTGAGCGCCTGCTCGGGTTTAGTTGCAGAGCCGGGCAAGGTAGGGCGTCGCTCTCCGTAGCGCGCCGTGGTTGATGGGTTTGCGTGCCGGGTGCCTGGGAGCCCCGAGCGCATGCTCGGGTTTGGTTGCGTGACGGGCTTGCGTCAATGAACTGCCGATAGAATCGATGGAATCGAAAGAATCGAAAGAATCGATTTCGACACAGGACTCGGGACTCGGATTTTGACCATATTGACCGCATTGACCTTATTGAGGTTGCCTCGCAACAACGGCTCATGAGGACATTCGCCCATGGCACGGCAAGCCGGGACTACCTGATCACGAACAGTGTCGCGGCTGCCGGTACGATGTACTCAATCGTCGTTGCTGTCTGCGTCAGAAGCAGCGGGTTAGGCACATCTATTGTGTTAAACACTCCGGTTATTCCTTCCGAAGCACTCACGAGAGTGTACACCCCCG
>JAAZFF010000093.1 GCA_012511845.1 Lentisphaerota bacterium | reverse complement strand
TCAATTGACGGCGTTGAGATTGTCGATAAAATAATCGTTATCGACAAATCCCCGATTGGACGTTCATCGCGCAGTAATGCCCTTACTTATACAGGTGCTTTCGACGTTATCCGCAAGCTGTTTGCGTCTACGCCTGCTGCCAGGGCAAGAGGGTATAATGTGGGGCGATTCAGTTTCAACGTAAAAGGCGGAAGGTGCGAAATCTGCAAAGGTGACGGACGTATACATTTTGCCATGAGTTTTTTGCCTGACGTGCATATTACCTGCGAGCAGTGCGGCGGTCGCCGCTATAATCGTGAAACGCTGGAAGTCCGCTTCTCGGGGCGCAATATTGCTGATGTTCTTGAGATGACTGTGCGGGAGGCACTTGAGTTTTTTGAACCGGTGCCTGGAATAGTCAGAAGGATCAAGGCACTTGATGATGTGGGGCTGGGGTATATGATTCTCGGTCAGCCCGTTTCAATGCTTTCGGGCGGAGAGGCACAGAGACTCCAACTTTCATCTGAATTGGCACGTCCGCCGGAAAAACATACGCTTTATGTGCTTGATGAGCCTACAACGGGACTTCATTTTGCTGATGTACGCAGGTTAATGACTATTCTGACCCGTTTGCGTGACGCAGGGCACACGATCGTTATCATAGAGCACAATCCTGATGTTATGCGCGCTGCTGACTGGGTAATTGATATGGGACCCGGAGGCGGCAGGGCGGGTGGAAAAATAGTTGCCTGCGGACCGCCGGACAAGGTTGCATTGTGCCCCGACTCTCTTACGGCGCCGTATCTTATAAGCCGAGAAACGGGAAGGAAAGTGCGCCGATAAGCGCACTGAGCAGGATCAGTGTTGTTATCTGCATGTTGGTTTTACAGAGAATCCAGGTGCTTGCAGCAGCAATCAATACTGCCATCGGGCGCACATGAATAGATTCCCCTGAAGGTTGCTGAACACTTTTTTGAAGGAACGGGAAGACTTTTTCCCAGGGGATTTGTCCCGAAAAAACCGACATCTGCATAAAAATTACAAGTGCCGTTATTATAAGGGCTGTGGACGCCGGTGCCAAACCCCGCATCAGTCCCTTCATTATATTGCTTTTTGACCATTTATTGATGTAATGCAATACAAGCATCAGAAGTATAAGTGACGGTGTAAGCAAACCGGTTGTAGCAACTACTGCACCGGGTACGCCGGCAATACGGTATCCGCAGAATGTTGCCGAATTTACGCCCACGGGTCCGGGAGTTATTTGAGATACGGCAAGCAAGTTTCCAAACTCTTCGTGTGTTAGCAGAGGCGTCTCACTTTCCACAAATTCATCAACGTATAGTGGAACGAGCACATTGCCGCCGCCAATGCATAAAATACCGAATTTCAGGAAGAGGATGTAAAGCATAAGAAGTTTCATGCGTTTGCTTCCTCTTTTACAAGTTTTTTACGCATCAACGGTAGAATTATGCCCAGATATGCTACTCCGAAAACAGCAGAACCGAGGATAATATGTATGGGATTTACTTTATAGATTATGATGGCAATACAGAAAATGGGCATCATCAAATAACTGTAAAATCCGTTTATTGTTTTTTTCCATGATTTTATAAGTGCTGCCAGCACTATGCCGCAAAGCGAACTCCGGAGTCCGAGAAAAGCACCATTTACAAACATATTGTCCAGGGGAAGCCACTGAAAACCCATTGCAATTGCAGTTATAATGACGATTGACGGGCTTGCTATGGCAACGAGACCGACGAATGCTCCGATTATCCCGGCAGTTTTCATGCCCACAAATATCGCCGTGTTACCTGCCAGAAGACCGGGCACACTCTGAAAGATCGGCAGATGTGCAAGAATTTCTCCTTCTTTTGTCCATTTTAGTCTTTTACCGAACGTATCATCGGCAGCAATTATAATTGCATATCCTCCGCCGATTACAAAAAGAGAAATTTTGAAAAACTCAATGAAGAGTCTTAAAAGAATTTTTGAACGGGAAGCTTCAGCAATATCACTCACAGCGCATCCTTAATCATGTCTACCTTGTCGGTACGCTCCCAGGGGAAAAGCTCCCTTCCGAAATGTCCGCCGTTTACGGTGTTTCGGTAGCTCCATCCGACAGGACGCTTAAGTTCCAGTGCACTGATGATTTTGCCGGGTCTGAAATCAAACGTATCTCCCTGCTCGAGAAAACGAGTCACTTGCTCCTCTGTATATTTTCCTGTTCCGAAAAAATCTACGTTTATGCTGACCGGCTCAGCAATCCCGATTGCATATGCGATTTGAATTTCACATTTGGAAGCTATACCGGCAGCCACAAGATTTTTTGCACAGTAGCGGGCATAATATGCGGCGGAGCGATCTACTTTGGAAGGATCCTTTCCGGAAAAAGCACCTCCACCGTGTGCACCGACTCCACCGTATGTATCTACTATAATTTTACGACCTGTAAGACCGGCATCGCCGCAAGGTCCTCCGGTTATAAAGGCACCGGTAGGGTTTATGAAAAATCTCGTTTTGTTATCAACAAGGTCTGTGTCTGCCAGTTGTTAACGGGCGAATTCTTCAATATCGCTGCGTACTTTTTCTATAGGTACTTTTTCTGTCTGGTTGGAAATAACTATATCAGTAATTCGAACAGGTTTACCATTTTCATGGAGAATGCTTACCTGTGATTTGGCATCAGGTCTCAGATAGGGGATAATTTTCTTGCGGCGAGCCGTCCTCATTTTGCCGATGAGGTAGTGCGCATACATTATCGGTGCGGGCATCAATTGCTTTGTGGCATTGGAGGCGTATCCGAACACCATGCCCTGGTCGCCTGCGCCCTGGGTCTCTTCGGAACCGCGATTGACTCCCATATTTATATCGGACGATTGACCGTGCATCGTGTTTATATATTTGAAAGTGCTCCAGGAGAAGCGTTCTTCGGGGCGGTCATAGCCTATGCTTTTAACAACTTCGCGCGCTATGCCTTCAGTGTCTATCTTGTCGTAACCTGTACTTCTGAATTCACCGAGGTTTACCACTATATCGGGACCGACGGCTGTCTCGCATGCCACATGTGAATTTTCATCTTGTGCAAGACAGGCGTCCAGGATTGCGTCAGAAATCTGATCGCAAACCTTGTCGGGGTGCCCTTCCGAAATTGACTCGGAGGTGAAGACATGCCTTGAATTAAATTTGCTCATTTGCCACCTTAATACAGATAAATGGAGGATCAGAAACTGAACCATCCATTCAAAGTTTTTTATCAGTTAAATAATATGGGGTAGGATTCTAACAAAGCCGGAAACAAATATCATCTAAAAAAAGTCAATAGTGCTTTCAAAACCGTTGCAGGCATGGTACACTGTGAACTTATTTATTTAACTTGCACAAAATCGATTGCCAGGTTGCGGTGTGGGTGAATGTTTTGTTTAACTATGGTTCCGGAAAAAATAAGTGGCAAAAAAAATATCAATTGGAGTAATCAGCACATTGTGCGATGATGGCAGCAACATTGACAAGGTTGCGGGT
>JAAZFF010000092.1 GCA_012511845.1 Lentisphaerota bacterium | reverse complement strand
TGAATTATTTCAAGCAGTTTAATCCAAAGACGCCTGATCGTTGCTACGTGAACGGCGAGACCCACTTGTACCTTGGAAAGCAATACCGCTTGAAATTAGCTGAAGGCACGGAAAATTCAGTGAAGTTATCTCGTGGTTTTTTCAATGTTATTTGCCGTCACGAACCAACGCCTGAGGTAACCAAAAAAATGCTGAACCAATGGTATCATGAAAAAGCACAACTGCAGTTTACCGAGAGCATGGAGCGTTGTTGGCGAAAGTTTGAACACTTGGATCTTGCGAAGCCAAAGCTATCAACTGCACGTATGCTGAAAAGATGGGGAAGCATTTCAAACCGGGGAACAATAACTCTTAATACAGAACTTATAAAAGTGCCTAAAGAATGTATTGACTATGTTATCACACACGAATTATGTCACTTGAAACACCACAATCATGGTCCTGATTTTTACAAGCTGCTCGGATCGGTTCTTCCAGATTGGGAAAAGCTTAAGAATAAACTCGAACTCAACGTAATATAATTCATTGAAAAAAAGTTATAATAACAAATGCATTTCAACCGGTCAGGATGGATGTCTATAACTATTGTATAAGTTTTATCACCTTAAATCAGTTTCTTGCCCTGAACTTCAAAACAAAGTATTATGTGGATAATATAAGTACTTCAACAGAGATGACCTTGTTCATCTTTTACCCAAAATAAGAGAGAGACTTTCATGCACCACAAGGAATTATCACAACAGCAAATTGTCGAGCTTGCAAGCGCATTTTATGGTTCGGCAGTTCTCTTTGCAGCACTGGATCACCATATCTTCACGCATATATCCAATCTGGGAGAGAAAGCAACCGTCAGGAATATTGCAGGGAACATCGGAGCCTCTGAACGCGGAACAAGGCTCCTGCTTGACGGATGCGTTGCCGTTGGAATACTGTGCAAGGATAACGACGTCTACTCCAATACCGATGCCGGAGAACTGTCCCTTGTCGAAGGTTCAAAAATGGATCTGTCGCGAGCCATATTATACAACTCCGATGTTTATCCTGCATGGGGCAAGTTGAATGAGTTTGTAACTACCGGCTCGCCTGTTGAGTCTCCCGAACTTCATCTTGGAGAGGACGATGAACGCACGCGTCGCTTCGTTCTTTCCATGCACGGCAGGGCTATGGCTATAGGTCAGGCAGTAGTGCCGATGCTGGATCTCTCCGGATGTCGGAGACTGCTCGATCTCGCAGGCGGTCCTGGCACTTATGCCACACTTATTGCAAAAGCAAACCCGGAAATACATTGCGTCACTATCGATCTCCCTGCCGTTTCAAAGGTAGCGGTAGAATGCGTGGCTGATTCAGGAGTGGCAGACCGTGTGGAATGTCGCTCAGGTGATTACCACACAGATACGTATCCTGCTGAATCATTTGATGCTGCTACGATTTTCGGGGCACTGCATCAGGAATCTCCTGCCCAGATTGTGAGCATCCTAAAGAGGGTGAATACTGCTTTGAAGCCGGGCGGTAAATTATTCGTCCTCGATATGATGACCGATCACACGCATACATCGCCTGCATTTTCTGCGCTTTTTGCTATAAATATGGCACTTACAACAAATAACGGTTGGGTTTTTTCGGATCGTGAAATGAAAGAATGGATGGAGGAAGCCGGGTTCTCACCGGGAGAAACACGGCATATGCCTCCTCCAATGCCACACTGGCTTGTTACTGCTATCAAAAAGTAATGCCGCAACCCCTTGTCTCAGCACACGCTCGGAGAGTAGATGCAGATACTGAGCCCTGCGGTACCAAATACTAAAAACTGGAGGGCGCATGTAAGCATGAGCCGCTACACAGCACATGCGGTTCGCGGGGACGCTCCCCCTCCATCATGTAAAGAACGCACAATCGTTCACGTTCTCGTACACGTACACGTACACGATTTCACCTCAGTTCACCAGTTTTCTCGTGTACGGAAAATGTGTACCGCTCCGCTGTGGACGGGTACGAACTTTCGGCAAAGGTAGGG
>JAAZFF010000009.1 GCA_012511845.1 Lentisphaerota bacterium | reverse complement strand
GTCGAGTATTTCATGACGTGCAACCCGGGTGCGTTCAAGTGCCTGTTCAACGATATCCCACGTAAGTCCGCGTATTTTCAAATCGACCTGAAAACCGGTAATTCCCTTTCGAGTACCACCTACCTTGAAGTCCATATCTCCGCAGTGGTCTTCCGTACCCAGAATATCTGTAATCATTACCTGTTTTTCCATGTCCGGCGATGTGAAAAGCCCGCATGAAATTCCTGCAACCGGCGTCTTGATGGGTACTCCGGCATCCATCAGTGCGAGAGTTCCAACACATATCGACGCCATGGAAGAAGAGCCGTTGGAATCGGTAATTTCAGATACTACACGGATTGTATAATTATAATCCTCCGGTATAACAGGAAGCAGCGCACGCTCTGCAAGCGCACCATGACCTATCTCTCTCCTTCCAGTGGAACCAAGGCGCCCAACTTCCCCGACACTGTATGGAGGAAAGTTATAATGGAGCATAAATTTTTTCTCGGACGGTCCACCTGTCAAGGCATCAAGCTCCTGTGCGTCTGTCATGGTGCCAAGTGTTACCACGCCTAAAGATTGTGTTTCGCCGCGGGCAAATACGGCTGAGCCGTGAGCACGTGGAATTATGCCAACCTGTGCAGCAAGAGAGCGTACCTGATCAAATGCGCGTCCATCAGGTCGCTTCCCGTTGTTCAGCACATTGTTGCGAACGGTCTCGATTTCGAACACATCGAACATCGCCCTAAAATCCTCCGGTGTCATATCCGGGAATTGGGCAGCAAGTTCTTCTTTAAGGGAATCCTTAAGTTCAGACACAGCTGTTTGCCGTTCAATTTTGCCTTTAATAAGCAGAATTTCAGACAGTTTTTCGGCTCCGATACTTCTAGCCGCATCAAGCAATGACATATCGCAGGGATCACCATCAACAATTTCTTTGACCGGCAATCCAAGCTTGCTTCTCAACTCTGCCTGCAACTCAATAATCTTCACCACAAAGTCATGCCCGAACTTCATGGCAGCAAGAAAATCTTCTTCCGGAATTTCATCAGCGCCGCCTTCCATCATCAGGAAACGCTCTGATGTGCCGCTATATAGCAGGTCGAGATCTCCTTTTTCGCGCTGTTCGTTAGTGGGATTTATAACAAACTCGCCATCAACGCGACCGACTCGCACCGCAGCTATGGGTCCCATGAATGGAATTTCAGAAATATGGAGTGCGGCTGAAGCAGCAACAACACTTAAAAAATCTGGATCAATTACGGCATCTGTTGAAAACAAGGTATTGTTTACTTGAACGTCATTCCGGTATCCATCAGGAAACAGGGGCCGGATTGGGCGGTCTGTAAGACGTGCTGTCAGTATTTCCTTTTCACTCGGGCGTGCTTCCCTTTTAAAATATCCGCCGGGGAAACGTCCTCCGGCATAATATTTCTCGCGATATTCCACTTGCAGTGGAAAATAATCTATCCCCTCCCGGGGATCTGCGACTGTAACGGCAGAAAACACCATAGTGTCTCCATACCTCACCACAACTGCTCCAGCTGCCTGACGCGCCAAAAGCCCTGTCTCAATAGTTAATGTCTGCTCACCTATTTGCGTGCTGACTGATACGGTATCCTTCATTTATAGACTCCTGTGTGCGGCAAACCAGACTTAAAACGTCATAAACATGTCGTGATGCTTCTACCAGACGCGCCGCTTTTATGATTTTACAATGCCTTTATTATAATCAGGTAAAAGGCGACAGCTCCGCGTTTTAAACCATACCCGGAGCCAGCTAAATCCTGTCATGACTTCCATGACAGGGTTAAAACAGACAGCTAGCGACGTAAGCCAAGCTCTTTTATAAGCTCTCTATAACGTGTCTCGTCCTTACGTTTCAAATAATCGAGGAGACTTCGGCGGTTGTTGACCATTCTGATAAGCCCGCGCCGGGAATTCTGATCTTTCTTGTTGTCTTTTAAATGTTGCGTAAGATGCTCTATTCTCTTTGTGAGAACTGCAACCTGTACATCACAAGAACCTGTATCGGTCTCATGCAATCTGAATTGTTTACGTACTGTTTGGATATCGACTTGGCTCATAACGTTATTGCCATCCTTGAACTGTTATTTTTTTGTTTGATAAGGAAGCGTAATATAGCACAAACACTATAATGATTGCAAGAGTGAAACACAATTTTTCCAGATTTTTTTTGTTTTTTCAAAAATAGATTTCTTATTCTGCTGAAGTATCCAAAACCGCGTAGTAGGGGAAACGGGATTTGTCATCGGATGGACGAAAGCGTTTCCATCTCCGATACGTCCATAACCATTGCCCTGGAGCATCGAGGATCATTTTCTCTGTATTTTGTACAATCCATTTTGTTATTTCCTCCGGTTTCATATTTGCAGCTTCTTCCCCTGAAATAGAACCATACGATTTGACAATATACCTGTCCAGATCCCTGTTATAAATTATACCGACAGAGGAAATCGGCACACTATGCTTATTTGATATCTGACCTATAACGTTTGAAAATGCTGCCGGAAGGCCGAAGAAATCCAGATATATGCCGCCGTCTACCAGATCTGTATGCTGATCGAGCAGCACTGCTACCAGACCATTATCTTTAAAAGTACGCAGGATTCCTACAACTGCTCCTTCCCTGGCAACAGTTGTCTGCCCGGTTGCTTCCCGAAAGCGCAATAAAAGCTGCATTGTCAACTTCGTACCCAATGGCCTGAAGACACTTGTTATCAAACGTCCCCTCAAGGCAACATATTGACCGCCTATTTCCCAGTTTCCGATGTGCGATGTATGAAAAAATCCCGGACTGTCTCCGGCAATCCGGCGCTCAAGCTCCGGTTCTTCCATTACACAAAACTTCGCTACCCGTTCTGAAGTTTTACGGGAAAACCAGAAATAGTCGAGAAGTATCATCGCAAAATGTTCACACTGTTGACGATACAGCTCCTCTTTCTCTGCCGGGGTTTTAGAATCGCCATAAACAATATCCATATTTGTCAAGGCAACCTTCTTTTTCTTTTTGCCCAGCGGACCACTTATCAGCCGCCCCACAAAACGCGCCAGTCGCAATTCTGCTTTTCGTGTAAGAAGCGGAATAATGCAAAAGGCTGATAAAACAAATGGAAGTTCTATCAGCCTTGTAATTATTCTGCGAATAATACGAAAGGTATTTTTAATAAAAACCTGAATTCGTTCAATAAACATCTTCTATATGCAATGCCAAATACTGCTTGATTAAGTTCATTTTCAAACGGCGACATCCGTACCGTTACTGCAGGAGCCGAACTGAAGCTCATGCAGGCGAGTATATAACCCGCGTTTTGCCAGGAGTTCAGCATGAGTACCGAACTCGGCTATACCTCCATTTGCAACTACCGCAACGTAGTCGCACTTGACAATTGTCGAAAGCCTGTGTGCTATCACAATCATGGTCATGCGTCCCATCAACCCCTCTATTGCAGCCTGAACATTACGCTCTGATTCTGTATCGAGTGCGCTCGTTGCCTCATCAAGAATCAAAAGTCCGGGGTTGCGCAGCAATGCCCGTGCAATTGCTATCCTTTGTTTCTGCCCTCCTGAAAGCGAAACACCGCGCTCACCGACTACAGTATCGTAACCTTCTTCTTTTTCAAGAATAAATTCATGAGCATGGGCAAGCTTTGCAGCATTTTCTATTTCCTCACGTGTAGCTTCCGGATTTCCGTACGCAATGTTATCAGCTATCGTTGAATTAAACAGGAATGTATCTTGCATGACAAATCCGATATTCGCCCGTACAGACTTCATTGTGTACTTCCGTATATCTTCACCATTACGAAGTATTTCCCCGGATATCGGATCAAAAAATCTCATCAGAAGACCTACAAGAGTTGTTTTCCCTCCCCCTGAAGGTCCGACAACAGCCAGGCTTGTCCCATTCTCAATTTTCAAATTCAGATTAGTGAACACATCCTTCGTTCCATAATTAAAAGCAATATTGCGGAACTCGATATGTTGCAACGGATCAGATATTTCTACAGCATCTGGAGAATCCGAAATCGTTACCGGAGCATCAATAATTTCAAATATACGATCTGCCGGCGCTGAACTCTGCTGGATTTCCATAAATATGCGACCGATTTTCTTCACAGGCTCATACATTGCCCAAATAGCGCAGGCAAATATTATGCAATCCTTAATCGGCATTTTTGCTATCAAGGCATAAACCAAAACGCCTACACCGCCGATACCGCCGATAATATGCGTAATCGGGTCATTAAGCGCCTTTGCTTTGGCTGCACTGACCATGCGATGGAAAAACTTCCGGCACTGTTCGTCAAAACGTGCTTCCTCCCTCGCCTCTTGCCCAAAAGCTTTTACAACGACTACACCATCGAGCGACTCCTTCATCACTGATGTTAGGTCCGCCAGGCAACGTTGTCCCTCCCGGCTTATACGGCGCAAGCGTCTTCCTATTAAAACAATAGGCACAATTACAGCAGGGAAAAACACAACCGAGAACAGTGCCAGTTGCCATTCATCTACAAGAACATACCCTAAAACAACTAAAAATGTAATCGGCTGACGTATAGCATCAATAACTATATTGGTAACTGAGTTCTGCAAAAGCTGGGTGTCTGCAATAGCCCTCGATATCATATCCCCGCTGCTGGAGGTATTACAAAAGGAGATGGAAAGTTTTTGCAGGTGGGAAAAAAGTTTTACCCGCAAGTCCATTACGATCCTCTGCCCAACCCACTGCAAATAGTAAACACTGCCAAACGTTGCCAGAGAGTTTATCAGAATAAGGAGCATCAGCACTCCGCTCATTGTCAGCAGAGATGATACACCCTGTTGCTCAAGTCTCTTTAAATCCGAATCTGAGATGAACTTGCTAAAGAGCGTTCCGGAAACATCAGTTGCCGGAGCTTCAGTTTCTGCCGGCGCAGAT
The DNA here is from genome assembly GCA_012511845.1 of Lentisphaerota bacterium. Lineage (GTDB taxonomy): Bacteria > Verrucomicrobiota > Kiritimatiellia > RFP12 > UBA3636 > JAAZFF01. Next base: position 1,739 of record JAAZFF010000009.1, on the reverse strand, counting down.
GCATCCGGAACCATTTCACCTGCCTCATCCACCGCAAAGGCAGATGCCTCCATTGCAGGCACATCTTCAGTAAAAGAAAAGGTCGGACTCTCAATAATAAAGCCTATCAAGCTTTTACCGGTAAGGAGAATGGCAAGAATAGAGCCCCCTCCAAGCACAGAACAGACAGACCCGATAACCAAACGCCAAAAGTAAGGTTTCGCAAAGCTCAGAAGCCTGTAAAAAGTTTGAAGATCGTCCTTTTGAAGCTTTACTTTTTTCTTGTCTGTACTCCTCGACATCACTTTCCCTACCTGCATTTTATGAAGCAATTATTAAAACTTATCTACTTTCACGACGAAGTCTGTCACGACGCATCTGCCTTGTTTCCTTGACAAGAACTGCTTCCGACTCGCCCGAATCTCTTTCCCGTTTTCTGCGACTCCACAACAGCCCGGCAATAGCAAGCACTTGTGATACTGTCCAATAAAGGCTGAGTGCCGAGGCGAAGTTATAACAAATCAGCAGCATCATTACAGGCATCATGACCATCATCATTCTCTGTTGCTGACGATCTCCCGTAGTTGGAGTAAGAGATGATTGCAAAGCCATTGTAAGAGCCATCGCAATGGGTAAGATATTTACCCCGAACCCAAAATGTTCCCTGAACAGATTCTCCGGTGCCGAAAGATCGGATATCCACAGGAATGAAGCATACCGCAATTCAACAGCCGAACGCAAAACAGTAAAAAGTGCAATAAAGATTGGAAGCTGGATAAACATCGGCAGACAGCTTGCCAAGGGATTTATTTTTTTCTCCCCGTAAATCCTCATTGTCTCTGCCTGCAATTTTTTCGGATCGTCTTTATACTTTTCCTGAACTTCCTTTATAAGAGGCTGTACCTCAGCCATCTTGCGCATGCTCTCGGCATTCCTTTTATTAACAGGGAAGAGTAAAAGGCGCACCAGTGCCGTCAGAAGAATAATAGCTATTCCATAATTTGGAATTATGCTATAAAGAAAATTGAGCAAATCCAAAAGCATCTTGCAGAAAAAAGCCCAGGTACCGAAACTCATTATCTTAGTGTACTCAGAACCCATTTTCCTCAGCTCAGACATTTTACGCGGACCGATGAACAGCGAATGTTCTTTCGATACGGAAGCTCCCGGCTCAAGCACTGTCTCATCTTCAATCAGTGCAGCCGAAACACGTTTTATCTGAAGGGCATTACCCGGTGCCGATGGATTTCGCCAAGCAGTTGATTCCATAGCAGGGCTGTGCGAGGCAGGGGTAAGAACTTGAACGAAGAAGCGTTCACGCACCGCAAGCCAAGAAACATCTGCCTCCCTGACGGAAGAAACAGAAAGAGGTGAAGTAAGCGGAACAGTAGCGGCACTGCAACCGCCGCCGGCAGCTCCAAACTGACTGGTAAATCCTGTACGCTTTGTCTTGCTGTTTATCTCGGAGACATTTTGCCTGCCATTCTGACTGGAGCTTATGCTGACAGCCAGCTCAAGATCACTGGAGTTTTTGTCTTTCAGCTCCATCGGACCCAGGACGATTTTGTGGCGCGGTACAGACACTGCCACATCAGAAGAGTTTCTTAATGAATCTATGATGGCAATATTATAGCCGTTCGTCAGAAATAAGAGTCGCTCAAAATAAAGACCACCTTCAGCTTTTGCCTTTATATGAGCCGAGCGACCATCATCGAGAATAGAAAGCTCAAAATCGGCATCTTTACCCAACCCTGCAATCC
>JAAZFF010000091.1 GCA_012511845.1 Lentisphaerota bacterium | reverse complement strand
TCGGAAGGAAATAACGCTTTTATCTTTCCTGTACCAACATTACTTGGAGCTCAGATTATTACAAATGATACGAGCTTGAGTATGGATTTGCCAAAAAGTTTCGGACTTGTTTGTGAGTTTAATGCAACAGCAAGTCCTGCGGATTTCCCAGGTGAGTTGCGTTGGGGAAGAGATAGTGTAGATGATTTTCTGGCAATACATTCCTCTGACCCACTTTTAGGAGAGAGTGGAACAAACACAAATCTAAACATCGCACGTGAACTCCCTCATGGAAACGATACGCCACCACATGAAACACAAGATGGCTACTGTGATGTCGATGGGAGAATCTACGATTGGGACTGCCCCGGGGTTCCAACGTGTGATACGGACCCTATTTCCAATTTTCCTGCCGAAACTTTGGTTTTTCTCCGGCAAAACTTATCCAGTTTGTCACCTTTGGTGACACTCGATGTTCAAACGACTTTGCATGGTGGATGCGTGTCAGCGGTAGGAAACGCGGTTCAGTCGAAGACGGCACTTTTGAGATCTATACTCATTTAGGACACGATAACTCTGCTGGTGAGGGCACAACAACTATGACAGTAGATTAGGAGAAGGCATGAAAATTATAATAAGTATTGCAGTATTGTTTTGCGTTTACTCGGGAAATCTTTTTGCGAGTGATGACGTTTCCGCAGTTATAGACATTTATAACAACCGTGAAAGAACTCTTCTCAGCGAAGTTGAAACAGGATTGACGAATAGCTCCGTTGATATAACTAGCGCTATTTTGGAACTTGGAACCATTCGTTCTTCAAAAGCAACACCGCTGCTTGCAACAAACTTGCTGTATCGTTATGCCAATAATCCTTGGGGTATCGTCATGGGGGGTGTTAGCAAGGCTACTCCGATTTACGGACCTGCTCCACGTGCGCTCGGCAACATCAAGCCATCGCTCCAGACATTGCTGTCCATGCTACATAGTGATGCACAACCATCCGAAACGAAAAATAGCGTAGTGTTTTCACTATGTGTCGGGCTGTACAAGGAATGTTTTATTAACGAGATATTGTTCGGAGAAATAGATTATAATCCTGTGTTCGTGCGGCGTGTAGCCGCCGTTAAGCAAGAGAAGGTTTTCCCGAACCTTATGTCGACCCCGAAAATTAAGTGGTATGAAACAGCAGTAGATGATCTCATCGTAAAATACTGGAGCTCCCGTAGCGACAATGATATTCCACGACTTTCATGTGTACTGTTTGTGCTCGGACATCTCAGAGCTTTGAAGGCAAAACCAATCATTTTGGAATTTTTACGGAACTCGACTGAAGTAGTCAATCCGGAAATCACGAGTCTTCATGAAGAGGCTTTGAAAGACATAGGACTTCCACTTCCTGAACTGTTAAGAGAGTTGATACATGCTGAAAACGGTTCCGAATGGCAGGCATTTCTTATTAAATATGGAGAGGAAATCGAGGGGGATGTTTTTATTCGTGCATACAAGAAAATGGCAAACCAAAATGGGAACGTATTTTGACTCTTTGCGGGACTCTGTAGCCACACAGCAACCACGGCGGCTTGTTGCAGTTCAGGTTTCTCATGCGCCAATGCAAGACACAGCACTGACCCCATACTCGCTTTTCATTCAATTAACTTGTAAGCAAGCCGGTATTTTGATATTTTGCCGGTGTTCAAGTGCATATTTCCGGCTTTATAAATGAAGCCGTAAAATGTACAAAAACTCATAGCGCAAAGGAGAACATCATGAATGACATAGATAATAATGAATATACGAATGAACCCTCTGCCACTGAGGAGGCTGTAGAAGAGCAGATTTCTCATGAAGAAATCGCAGAAGAAAATGATGAGGAGAAAATTTGTTGCGGGATGCTGCAACTTCTTTGCTCCGTTAACACCTGCTGTGACCGCATACTTGAGAAAGCACGAGAACTTCCCGTAGAGAAATATTTTTCTCTAGGACAGAAATGGGCTGTTACTATCGGAGCAGCAGCATTTACAATCTCCGGAATCATCGCCATTTTTTTGACGTTGGCAATGACAGTTAAAATAAAATCTTTTTCCATCCTGTTAATTGGATTACTAATTGTAGTTCCTGCATGCTTTCTGTTCGCATGGATCGGCAATAAACTGTTTACAGGTATTTCACAACTGATTGAAAATTTTCCCAGCCCTTTTGCTTCTCAAACTTTCCTTGACTGTGTAGCACTTGTAAATTTATTTGTCGGTGCTGCAACGCTTATATTTGGAGTTGTTGGAGCAATCAATGCAGGTTCATGGGTGTTTTTCGGCATATGTGCAGCCATATCCGTGGCAGCCGGATTCACAGGTCTGTTGGCTGTTGCCCCGAAAGTTATATCCGTCAATATAGTGGAAAAGAGCTCACCTGCAGAAGAACTTATAGGCATCGTATCCTTCAAAATCAAGGCACTCTTGCTTGCTACTCCCTTTATCTGGTGTGCAGGGGCAGTAATTCTTGCAATAGCCTCGTTTCAGGGAATCTTCTCTGCCAATACTTTATATTTCTTGCGTGGATTCGTGTTATTTGTGGGACTGCTTCCCATTATAGTATACATCGGCTTCCTCGCATCCGTATTTTGTATTGACATGGCACGAGCTATTTTATCCGTCCCCGGCAAGCTGGACGAATTAAAAAAGCAATAGGGTTATACCTTGCAGGAAAATAGAGATTAGTATCTGCCGAAGCGCTGTATTGCAGCCATCGCAAGACGCATGCTTGTGAGTCTTGTGCCGTTGTTGATTGAACCGGCAGTTGTAAAGTTCAACCCTCTCGATTCCCGTGTCAATTCAAAATCGCGCAGGAATTCAGCAACAATGTTGTGTGATTCATTGCGGCTGTATGTAAACGGTGCAAGCTGACCGTCGATTACGGCACCCGGACAATACTTCCGTATATCGCCAACTGATACGGTAGGTCCGAAGTTGGTTCCTGTAAGATTTACCTCACTGAGCAAAGGCAACAGATGCCCCATGTCTGAATCGCTGTGCTGATAGCGTCGATCTTTTTCTTCCGGAGAATAATAACCGAAAAGAGCACGATGAATCGGCATTGCGAATACTTCATACATATCCGGGGTGAAAAGGCAACAATTGTCATCTGCCCATGACCAGCCGCCCGGTCTGGTTTCAGAAGTAAAACCGGCTTCTTCATCCAATATTATCGCCCTGCCCAATATGGCACGGCTGATAACATCAGACAATCTTTTGAAAAGCTCCTCGTCATCATAGTAGAGGAATAAAAGATTTTCCGCTCCGTAAATAGAACATGCAAAAGTGCACGGACCGCGCTGGTGACGGTAGAGAGGAACTTTTTCTCCCAACTCCGCAAGACGGGTTTTCTCAGAGTCCCAATTTTCCGGAAGGAGAAAATCGCGCAAATTCTCAAGCCTCTTTTCGACCCTGTCGAGCAACCCCGACAGCTCTTCAGGAGTATCTGCCGACTGCTTCAACCACCACGAACCGCTCGGACCGCCTTCCCATACATTTTCAGCCTCAAAAATATCGTAAAGCTGTTTAACTTCCGGCCACTTGCGCTGAGGGTCACGCGGCACCTCATTGAGCAGGCGTTTGCCGACTATTTTTTCTGATACATCATTGTAACGTTTGGAAACTTCAATTGCCCAGGTCTCATCGTTCTGGAACCGCTGATAATCTTCTTCTAGACCCAGCTCGGCATACACACACTCATGCGTCAGGAAAGCTCCGAAGCTGCATTGAGGTATGTCTTTGCCGAACGGGTCGCGTCTCGCTACAGTCTGATCTTCCCAAAATGTCTCAACATCAAGTGGAGCCAGACCGGAATCAGCCTCTGTTTCAGCCAGGAGGGTTTCAACGCGAGAGCGATCTTCTGATGTCAGGTTGTTGAAGGAGTTATTCACAGATTGGCATTTATGCTTTCAAGAAGTTTTTCCTTGCTTGTAACACCGACAAACTGCTGAACGGCTGAGCCGTCTTTGAACAGAATGAGAGTAGGTATGCTTCTGACACAAAACTTCGCCGGTGCTGAAGTGTTTTCATCCACATTCATTTTGGCAATTATCGCCTTATCACCAATTTCCTCTGCCACCTGATCCAGTATAGGTCCCTGTGTACGGCACGGTCCGCACCATGGAGCCCAAAAATCCACAAGAGCAACACCGCTCTTGATTGTTTCCGCAAAAGTTGCATCTGTAATGTCTTTGGTTTTATCACTCATTCTTTATAGCCTTTCCTTAGCCTACCTTGCGGTTTAAACTCAGCGTGGTAGTATTGGTAATTTACATAACAAAAAACTCCCTTTGGAAGTGCAGCGAATGATACTATTTCTTCTGTTTTTTTGCAAAGTTTAATTACCGGGCACGGCTTTCTTGAGTTATCTTCTGCTTTGTGGTATAAATTTGCCTTTAACAAGCAAGGAGTTATTACACTTATGGCAACAGCAATCGTAGGGGCAAACTGGGGGGATGAGGGAAAAGGCAAAATGACAGATTTGCTTGCCCTGGAATCTGATATAGTTGTGCGTTTTCAAGGCGGCAACAATGCCGGACACACCATAATAAATGATAAAGGCAGGTTTGCACTGCATCTGCTGCCCTCCGGTGTATTCAATCCGGACACTCTTAATATAATCGGCACAGGGGTTGCACTCAACATTCGGGCATTTAAAGCTGAACTCGACCAATTGGAAGAAAGCGGGGTAATACCCAATATAGTAGTTTCCGACCGGGCACAAGTGCTGCTCGATATTCATAAGGAACTGGATTCCTGGGAAGAAATGCGGTTAGGAAAAGGAGGTTTCGGCTCCACAAAATCGGGGATAGCACCATTTTATGCCGACAAGTATGCCAAAATCGGATTCCAGGTTTGTGATCTTTTTCAAATTGATTCACTTGCTGATCGTGTAAAACTTTTCTGTGATCGCAAGAACCCCCTTATAGAGACTCTTTATAATCAGCCGAAACTGGAACCTGAGAAAATTATCGAAGAGCTGCGCGAACTGGCTGAACTGGTCAGACCCTATGCACGAGATACATCAACGATTTTGCACAAGGCAATATCTGAAAATAAACGTATTCTTCTGGAAGGTCAGCTTGGTGCCCTCAAAGATACAGACCACGGCATATACCCGATGGTTACTTCCTCATCTCCGCTTGCCGGGTTTGCACCTATCGGTGCCGGCATCCCCCCCTATGAAGTAAAAGACATAATAACCGTCGTCAAGGCATATTCAAGTGCCGTTGGGGCAGGACCATTCGTCTCCGAAATTTTTGGCGACGAAGCTCAAGATTTGCGCATCAGGGGCGGAGATAAAGGCGAGTTCGGAGCTACTACAGGACGTCCGCGCCGCATGGGCTGGTTCGATGTCGTCACCACACGTTACGGGTGTCGCATACAGGGAGCCACCGAAGTAGCCCTTACCCTGGTGGACGCTCTGGGATATCTCGATGAAATACCAGTCTGCAAAGCATACGAGCTCGATGGAGAAATTATCGACTATTTCCCAAACACACCTGCACTCTACCGCGCCAAGCCTGTAATAGAGAAACTGCCGGGCTGGAAAACAGACATGCGAGGTGCCAGGGACTGGGACGCCCTGCCCCAGGAAGTGCGTGACTATGTGATGTATATAGAAAATGCCATAGGCGTACCGATAACCTTTTTCTCAACAGGTCCGGGGCGCCATGATATTATCCGTCTCGGTAAACGCAAATAATTTTCCAGAAGCACTGTGCTATATTCAACAGACAGCTTCCACGAAAAACATTCGGCAAGTCTTATAAATTATCAGAAACAAGGTTAACTGCAATGATTGAACGGTATTCGCGCCCCGAAATGGCGCAACTCTGGACAAATCAGCACAAGTATGAAGTTTGGCTGCAAATAGAACTGGCGGCATCAGAGGCATGGGAAAAGCTTGGTACGATACCGGTCGGCACCGTGGAACGTATGCGCCGGAATGCCGCATTCACTGAAAAGAGAATTAACGAAATTGAAGCTGCTACACACCACGATGTTGTAGCCTTCACCCGCTGCGTAGCGGAGAGCCTCGGAGATGATTCCAAATGGCTGCACTACGGGCTTACTTCAACGGACGTTGTGGATACCGCATTATCAGTAATCATACAGGATGCGATGGAGCTTATACTTGAGGGTACGAAAAAACTCATCGCCACACTTGCCAATCAGGCGCAAAAATATAAGTTGACTCCCGTAATGGGACGCACTCATGGCGTTCATGCTGAGCCTACCACTTTCGGTCTCAAGTTCATGCTTTGGCACTCAGATATGAAGCGTTGCCTGAAACGACTCGAAGCAGCCTCAGAATCTATGCGTGTGGGAAAACTTTCCGGTGCAGTAGGTAATTACGGCAACCTCGACCCCTTCATTGAAAAACACGTGTGCGAAACTGTGGGGCTTGTCCCCTCGCCAATCTCTACGCAAGTACTTCAACGCGATCGCCATGCTGAACTCCTCAGCGCAATAGCAATCACAGGTGCCTGCATAGAAAAAATCGCAACAGAAATCCGCCACTTGCAACGAACAGAATTACGGGAGGCGGAAGAGCCTTTTGCAACAGGTCAGAAAGGTTCATCAACGATGCCGCACAAGCGTAACCCCGTGAAAAGTGAAAACCTCTGCGGGCTGGCACGAGTACTCCGCGGCTACGCCGTAACGGCCCTTGAAAATATTGCATTGTGGCACGAACGTGACATCTCGCATTCTTCTACCGAACGCATCATAGTGGCTGACAGTGTTACCCTGCTCGACTACATGCTGGAGCGGGCGGAATTCATTATCAGGGAATTGCATGTATATCCCGAAAACATGAAGCGCTCAATGGAAATGAGCCACGGTCTCGTATATTCTCAACACGTAATGCATGCTCTTATAAATGCCGGAATGCTTAGGGAAACAGCATACGATCTGGTGCAGGGAATTGCAATCAATACGTGGGAAACCGGCGCCGACTACAAGGAAATGCTCCTCGCTGAACCGGAGATTTCGAAATACCTTTCACGGGATCAACTCGAACAGATATGCCGGCCTGATAAGAGTTTCAAACATATAGATGAAATCTACAATCGCAATTTACTGTAATCACAGCAGTTAAATTCAACAATGCACGATTTCAATATCGCAGGTTTCAATCATGAATCAAAACACAAAAGATCTGTCATCTTCTGGTGCTAAAACATTTTATATCCACACGTATGGATGCCAGATGAATGTCCGGGATTCCGAACTCGTTACAAACAACCTTCTTGCTCATGGATACACGCTGTCCGATAGCGAAGAAAACGCCGATATAATCATTATCAACAGCTGCAGCGTCCGTGGCAAGGCAGAAGATAAAGCTATCGGGAAAGCCCGCCTGCTATGTGCACGCCGCCGTAGCCCTGATGTGGTAGTAGGGCTCATGGGTTGCATGGCTCAGCGTTTCGGAGAAGACATTTTCGAACAGGTTCGAGGACTCTCATTCGCTGTCGGCACACGGGCAGAATCGAGAATACCCCTGATACTGAAGCGACTCGAGATGGGCGAAGATAATATTTCCGAGACAGGAAACTTTGATGATGATACCTCCGGCTCCAACTATGTAGCGCCGCTTGGAGAAGTAACAGAAACAAGAATCAGCTCCTTTGTAACAATCCTTCTGGGATGTGACCGACGCTGCACCTATTGCATAGTACCCGATGTTCGCGGCAAAGAGCATAGCAGGCAACCTGCCGAAATAATTGCTGAAATCCGTGCCCTTGCCGATTCCGGCATCTCTGAAATTACGCTTCTCGGGCAAAGTGTAATGAACTATGGAAAGCGCGATTTCAAATGGAGTGAAGATATACCATCACCAATGGGATTCACCGAACCGCTTCCCAGGCTATTTGAACTCATAGTTGCAAACATACCTGAAATCACTCGTATTCGCTTCACCTCAAGTCATCCCACGGGAGTAACTGATGAATTGATTTCAGCAATGAGCAGAATTCCGCAGCTATGCCGCCACCTGCATCTGCCGCTGCAGTCAGGGTCCGACCGCATCCTGAAACTTATGCGGCGGGGTTATGACACTGCCACATATCTTGACGCGCTTAAACGCCTGCGAGAAGCTCTCCCGGATTTAGCTGTAACAACAGATATAATAGTAGGTTTTCCTGGCGAAACAGAAGAAGATTTCGAAGCTACACGCAAGGTGATGGAAGAGGCGCAATTCGACAATTCATTTATTTTCAAATATTCCCCACGCCCTGGAACTCCTGCAGCAGAGCTGGAAAGCGGCGTTACAGAAGAAGAGAAAATGCGCCGCAACAGGATTTTACTTGAGGATCAGGACAGGCGCGGACTTGCAATAAATAATCGCAGCATCGGAACTGTAACAGAAGTACTCGCGGAAGGTCCCAGCCTGCGCAATCCCAAGCGTTGGTCGGGTCGCAACTCGCAAAACAAGATAGTGCTTTTTGAGCCCGGATCACGAATATCTGTGGGCGATACGGTACTCGTTCGAATTACAAGAGCCAGACCGCAGACGCTTTTTGGAGATCTGGTCGAAAAGTCAGAGATATAATTTCAGGGAACACTTGCAGCGTCACAGGCGTCCAAGGAAATTCCTTACAATAGCTGCCATTTTACCGGTGTTGCGCCTGGCGCATTCGATAACATCTTCTCCTGAAAGATTTATTTCCGAAATACCTGCTGCCATGTTGCTCACAAAAGAAAGTCCTGCCACTTTTAAACCGCATGCACTTGCGAACATCGCCTCAGGCACGGTTGACATTCCAACAAGGTCAGCACCAAGAATTTCATACGCGCGTATTTCTGCCGGTGTCTCATATACAGGTCCTGCCGAATAAACGTAAACACCTTTTGTGAGTTCTACGCCTTCCTCATCGCCGGCAAGACGTAATTTCTCGATCAATTCAGGTGAATAAACATTTGTCTGATCGGGGAAACGCGGACCGAATACTGGATTATGCGGACCGACAAGCGGAGACAGGGGACTCATGCGTATGTGATCCTCGATTATTACAATATCGCCTGCCACCAGATTGCGACGAATGCCTCCTGCTGCATTAGTTATAAGTAATGCAGGCACTCCAAGCCTGCGTGAAATTTCCACAGGCATGACGACCGCTTCCCATGAGGCACCCTCATACCAGTGGCGTCTGCCCATGAAGGCAAGCACTGTGCCCGAAGCAGGCAACTCACATAAAACGAGCCTACCCGTATGCCCGATTACTGTAGCTCCTCCAAAATGGGGGATGTCAGTATACGGTACTTCAGCCAGCACCTTCATGCCTTCAACTACAGAACTCCAGCCCGAACCCAGCATCAGCGTGCAGGCGGGCTTTGAATTGCGGATTACATCAGGCAGTGCTTCAAACGCCTCATCAAACAATTTTATATCCATAACAATAACACGAATAAAAGCATCACAATGCTGTTAATACATATGCCCCATTTTATCTTTTTTAGATTTCAGGTATTTCTCATTCCATTCAGTTGGTTTAACCACTATTGGCACACGTTCAGCAACCTTCAGGTTGTACCCTTCAAAACCTTTAATTTTTTGTGGATTATTAGTCAAAAGACGCATTTTTTTAATGCCGAGATGCGAAAGAATTTGTGCTCCAATCCCATAATCTCTCAGATCGGGCGGAAATCCAAGCTCAAGGTTCGCCTCTACAGTATCAAGTCCGGTTTCCTGCAGGTGGTAAGCATGCAATTTGTTTTTCAGACCGATACCTCTACCCTCCTGGCGCATGTAAAGCAATACTCCTCGCCCTTCTTTTGCTATTTCAAGCATTGCAGCGTGCAGCTGATCCCCGCAGTCGCAACGACCCGAACCCAGAACATCTCCGGTGAAACATTCACTGTGAACGCGCACCAGAGGAGGTGTATCACCTGAAAGATCACCCTTGATCAGTGCCAGGTGCTGAAATTCATCTATGCACGAGGTATACATTCTTAGCCTGAAATGTCCATATTTCGTAGGCATATCAACGTCTTCCTCGCATGTAACCAACGACTCTGACTGCATTCTGTACGAAATCACGTCTGCAACTGAACCGAGCTTCAAGTCATGCTTTTTGCAAAACTCCATTACGTCGTTGAGGCGCGCCATATCGCCGTCGTCTTTCAGAATTTCACAACATAGTCCGCAAGGTTTCAAGCCTGCGAGTTTCATCAAATCAACGGTTGCCTCGGTGTGTCCGGCTCGTTGTAAAACACCTCCCACCTTTGATTCAAGCGGAAACATATGACCGGGCCGTTTGAAGTCTTCAGGTTTTGCGTCATCGGCAACAGTCATTAAAGCTGTTACAGAGCGCTCATTGGCTGAAATCCCGGTTGTCGTACTCTTGTGATCTATTGAAACTGTGAAAGCGGTCTGATGGCTGTCCGTATTATCTGAAACCATCTGCTCGAGCCCCAGCTTTTTTGTATATTCCGGATCCATCGGCATACAAATAAGACCTCTCGCATGTATAGCCATGAAGTTGACATTTTCCAGTGTTGCATGTTCAGCAGCGCAGATAACATCACCTTCATTTTCGCGATCGGCATCATCTACAAAGACAACGCATTTTCCCGCCCTCAGATCTTCTAATATTGATTCAATAGAATCGAATTTCACTTCTTCTTTTTCCATACCATTCCAAATTTATCAAGTACCCAGTAATGCCATTATAACGCCTGCCGCAACAACGGAACCTATCTGACCTGAAAGGTTGGCGCCCATGGCTTGAAATATCAAATTGTTGCCGGAATCATATTTCAGCCCCATATAGTGCGACACCCGTGCCGACATCGGAAAAGCTGAAACACCTGCAGAACCAATCAGGGGATTGACGGGGTTGTTTTTCCAGACTTTATTCATTAATTTTGCAAAAATCACTCCCCCTGCCGTTCCCAGAACAAAGGCAAGAAGCCCAAGGAAAAGAATGGCAAGCGTAACAGGGGTCAAAAACTTTGACGCTTCAAGCTGCATCCCTACCCCCAGCCCCAGCAGTATCGTTGCTATATTTGTTACCTCATTTTGCAGGCTGTTTGACAACCGTTCCGCAACACCGCATTCCTTTACAAAATTACCGAAACAGAAGCTGCCAAGCAACGGCAAGGCAGGAGGCAGAAAAAGAACACATAGAACAAGAACAAGAAGGGGGAAAAGCACAAGCTCCTTTTTCGAAACTCTCCGACTGATGGGCATGCGTATTTTACGCTCCGCATCGGTCGTCAGGGCACGCATTACAGGGGGCTGAATG
>JAAZFF010000090.1 GCA_012511845.1 Lentisphaerota bacterium | reverse complement strand
GGTCAGTACCTCTTCCCGCTTGTTCAAAGCTGTCATTGTGTCGTTAACCTGTTTTCTCTGATCTCTTATCGAAGCTTCAAATTCTTCCCGGGCTTTGAGAACTTCCATTCTTGCCAGAATTTCAGCTTCACGTATGATACCTTTTGCTTCGCGATCGGCATCAGCTTTCTTGCCGCTCGAACTTATGTGTTTGTATGCGGCTGATCTCTTCAACAAGAATGTACGCAGCTGAAATCCTGCTGCAATACCGAGGATAAGGCCTATCATGCCTGCTATAATAATTTCACCCATTTTTTTCTTTCTGTTTCGAATCCATAAACATCCGGTAACCGGACGAGTGTATACGATGCGCAAGAAGCGCAACACGCAACAATTATTATTACATTTAATTTAATGGTATGCAAATGGAAAAATTGACGAAAAATCGCGCAGTATTAACATCTCAAAACGCAAGCTTCCACAGATTGCCGCTTTTGCTACGCACCATCTTTATTGCATGCTTGAAAGTTCAACTGCTCTTTTCAGGTTTGTAGTACGCCAAAAACCGAAGCTGGACTTTGTGTTCCAATCGCCTTGAGATATATAATGAAGACATGCCTGTATAGCGGCAATCTGCTTTTGAACTTGTTTGACATATAATGTCATATAGTGATATCTTCCAAGCGCATCAGTGCAATTTCTTTCGCATGATTTTAATTGACACCTTGATTATGGAGCGGCGTATGAAAAGAGAATTTGAACCATGGATAAAAGATCTGGAACCCGACTGGCAATCGGTTTTTGATGTTTGCTCAAGATGCCCCGTTGTAGCATCAGCTCGTGGTTTCCGCTTGCCGGCTCAGTCTACTATTGTTGAAGTTCTGAACGGGATTGTCGGTATGCTGTTTCCGGGGTGTCTGGGTCGGGACGCCCAGAGGACTTTTGCCGGTGACCATGATGGACTGCTTGATGCATCAGAAACTGCTCAGGCTCTCTACAGCTGTATTGTACCTGTTGCAAAATATTACTGTGAACTGGATAAATGTGAGTTTTGCGGTGATTGCGAGAAATTCGCCAGAAAGGTTGTAGAGGATTTCTTTTCAGCAGGGGCTTCCATACGTGAAGCTCTTCAACTTGATGTTCAGGCTGCATACGAAGGTGATCCCGCTGCAACTTCGCAGCTTGAGGTTGTTATGAGCTATCCCGGGCTTTATGCGATTACTGTTCACAGAATAGCTCATCAGCTCGTTAAATCGAAGGTTCCGCTGATTCCACGTGTTATGAGCGAACATGCCCACTCAAAAACAGGTATTGATATACATCCCGGTGCACAAATCGGTTCCGGTTTTTTCATTGACCACGGCACAGGTGTTGTAATCGGTGAGACATGTGTGATCGGGCAGAATGTAAAGATTTACCAGGGCGTTACATTAGGTGCTCTGAGTTTTGCAAAAGATGAAGACGGAAATCTTGTTAAAGGCGTAAAACGACATCCGAATGTTGAGGATGGTGTCATTATCTACGCCGGTGCAACGATTCTTGGCGGAGATACAGTTATCGGTCATAATTCTGTTATTGGCGGTAATGTCTGGCTTATACACTCTGTTCCGCCTTATTCCAAGGTGTATAATGCGCAACCGGCTCCTGTCGTTAGAACCAAGGAAGGCTCATAATGTCGGGAACGAACTGGATTATAAGGGGGGCACGTATACTTGATCCCGCTCGGAACAAAGATGTTATAGGCGATCTATGCTCAATAGGCGGTCGTATAGCAGAAGAAATACCAGGCGGTGTGGAATTTGAAGAAATTTCAGGCGATGGAATTTTTGCAGTGCCGGGATTGATCGATATGCATGTTCATTTTCGCGAACCGGGCGGAGAGGAGGCAGAAACTATTGCGACAGGCACCTACGCAGCTTTTAAAGGCGGTTTTTCTACTCTTGTTACCATGCCGAATACAGTTCCTCCTGTAGACTCTCCCGAGGCTGTCCTTTACCAGATTTCCGCAAAAGTATATCCAAAGGGTAAGATTAAAATTTTACCTTCTGCATGTTGTACCAGGGGCAGGGCAGGGCAGGAAATTGCTGATCTTGAAGCCCTTTCTGAAGCCGGCGCAATAGCTTTTACAGATGATGGCTCCATGGTTGAAGATGATGCCTTGATGGAAGAAATTATGACAAGAGCAGCCAAGCTTGGAAAACCTGTGATGGAGCACGCAGTTATTTCCGGCATAGCAAAAAATGGCGTTATCCGGGAAAGTGAAAATTTAAGAAATCTCGACCTGAAAGTTTTTCCTGATGAAGCTGAAACGGTAGCTGTAGAGCGAGATATTGAGCTTTGTCGTAAAACGGGTTGTTCAGTACACTTGCAACACCTGTC
>JAAZFF010000089.1 GCA_012511845.1 Lentisphaerota bacterium | reverse complement strand
TGGAGAAGAGTACTTTTCTCTTGATGGTGCCCAGATCGAAACTTCGAAAGACGTCAGTACTGGTGAAATCATACTGATGAAATCAACGGGCGGATATCTTCTGATCAAAGTTGTACTGCCCGAAAATGCTGTATCCATTCCCTCCATTAAATCATCGGATGGCGGCTGGGAAGCATCGCTCGATGGAATAAAATTCAAGGAAGCAATTATGGAGCGCTGGATTGGAGAATTCGGTTTTCCACTCGTTACTGTTCCTTATTCCTCAACAGGAGATGGTATATACGTCGCAGATCTCGAACTGTACGGCTATGTAACTGTACGGACAAATAAAAAGCCACGGATTTTCCTGGCAGAATCATTAGATGAGTTGCATTACAAAAGACTGCAGATTAATGCTGCCCCCGTTGAAATGCAGAAAATTCCCAACGGCTCATGGCGCATGGCGCATTCGGCATTTTTTCGTTATTTTCATATTGAATCCCTGAACGAGTTTTCCATAACGTGCGAAGCGAAAATGCGTCCGCTCGCATACCGCGGTGCTTTCCATGCCGATGAGGAACTCAACCGCATCTGGATGGTGGCAGCGTATACACTCCGCCTCTGCATGCGTGATGTCATTGCATCAGGTGATGCCGGCTCACACATACCGCCCATGGGGACACTCGCCATGGCAACAATCGGCAACGCTCATGTTTTTGCTGAACCTGAGCCGGCAAGAGATACGCTCAGGCTGGCGGAGCAGTACGGAATAGGGCAGACATCCATTGAAAACAAACTGTGGTACATAATCTGCCATGACTTTTATCAGCTTTATTTCTCCGACAGGGAGTTTCTCATTGAGAGCAGGGAAAATATAAGAGGAATATTTGATGATATTGTGCGGACTGCCGAATCAAATGGCGGATTTCTGGTGGGAATTTGTTCCGCCGACAACTTTGATGAGGGCATATCTACTGCCCTGCAGATGATCTTCATAATGGCGCTCAACTCAGCTGAACGCATTGCCGATCGCCTGGAAGATGTGGCATGGTCCACACTCTGCCACAACATTTCAGAAAACCTCAAAAATTTGCTGGTGGAGACGGCATTCAATGATGATGAGGGGCTTTTCTTTTCGCGCCCCAATGAGCCGGATTCAGGATTCTCAAGGGCTCCGAATTTTCTCTCCATCGTCAGTGCCTTTGCCGAGGAAGATTTATGCAGGCACATGACAAAAATTTTATCCGAAGATCGAATGCCGCAAACAACATCTCCCTTTATGGCGTTTTTTGAGATTATGGCACTTTATATGGGTGGGCGGACCGATACTGCCCTTTCCGAAATTCGTCGTTTGTGGGGCGGCATGTTGCGAACAGGCGGAACAACATTTTTTGAATTGTTTAATCCTGATGCCGCAGAAAAGGAAAACTACGCTCTCGGAGCAAAGCCTTTCGGAAACAGCTTGTGCCATGCCGCCTCCTGCGGCCCCTTGGCCTTATTGCCGCTTATTATTTGTGGACTTAATCCGATCGCCGATGGATGGGATGACATTATTCATGACGATGAATCTCCTGTTAATGATGCATCGCTTACTGTTCCGACTCCGAAAAGCAATATAATTTTCAATATAAAAAACAGCTGGATCATCAGAGAAAAATAAAATTGCAGCAAACCGCAAAAAAAGGAAAATATATGAGACAAATAGTCATGACAGGACCCCGGCAAAGCAGGGTAATAAACGTCCCGGCGCCGGAGATAAATGAGAATCAATTACTTGTAAAGGTTACATATACAGGAATGTGTCACTCCGAATGGTACCCCTGGGCTACTGCGAAAGAAGGAGAAACTTTCGGTCATGAAACAGTCGGTTACGTAGAAAAGGTCGGTGCCGGCGTTTCCGGTTTCGAGCCTGGAGATCGTGTAACCGGACTTGGCGGCGGGGGATACAAGGAATTTATAGTCATGGAGCCGGGCAAGACAGTTCACGTGCCGGATAATCTGGAAGATGTTGACGCTATCGCTGAACCTCTCGCCTGTCTGTTAAGCGCAGCAACGAAAATGCCCATAACTACGCTTGGGGACTCTGCCGCCGTAGTTGGTTGCGGCTACATGGGGCTTGGTACAATAGCCCTTTTCAAGGCAATGGGCTACGGGCAAATTGTAGCCGTTGATCTGCGACCGGAAGCCCTAGAAAATGCAAAAAAAATGGGAGCAACCGAAACTTACCTGCCTGAAGATGTTCCGCAGGAATACAGACTCGACTGGAAGGCAATAGGTACTCCGGATCTAAAAAGGGACGGGCATAAAACAGATATATTCGGTATCGGCTTCCAGAACGTTATGGAGTTTGCCGGCACGCAAAGCGGTCTGCAACTTGCTGCTGAAATGGTTTGTGCTCATGGAAACCTCGGTATCGGCGGCTATCACAATGACGGTGATCGCCTGATAGACTACAAGCTGTGGAACTTTAAAGCTATCACCACCATTAACTGCCATGAGCGTCGGATTGAATACGAAGCCGGACTCTGCAAACGATGCATGGAAATCCTCTCCAGCGGACTGTGGAAATTTACCGGAGTATCAAATAATATATACGAAATGGAAGAGTTCGACAAAGCCAAAGAGGACATGGAACACCATCGCAACGGCTTCATTAAAGGCGTTGTAAGATGCTGAGAAGCAAACTGCTGTTTTTGCCGGAATATCGCACACGTTCACAGCGGAGCGGTACACGTTTCCCGTGCACGAAGATAAGATTACTACGATGAAATCGTGTACGGGTACGACAACGATTATGCCATCACGCTGCAACACCCGGGCAGGCGCTCAGGGCTCCCAGGAAAACTGATCACTGGTCCGGCAAGCCGGACCTTTTGTACACTACCCGCTACCCTGCTGGCACGGCTTGCCCGGGCATCACGCGAGCACCATCTGAACAGACGAGAATTCGTGTATCGCACCGCTCTCCGTATTTGTTGGCATAGATATTACGGAGCGTAGTTGATACTGTTTCTACATCGCGTCGCCATGCCAGAACTACAGCACTTCCCCCGAAGCCCCCGCCGGAAAGACGTGCTCCCAACACCCCGGGCACTGCCTGTGCTCCGGCTACCAGTGTATCAAGTTCCGGACAGGAATTTTCGAAGTTTACGCGGGAGCTCTCATGCGATTCAAACATCAGGCGCCCGAAGCCTTCCATATCGTTGTTGCGCAACATTTCAATGCCTGAAATAACGCGTTCGTTTTCGCCGATGGGATGCGCTGCACGCCTGGCAGTCAGATCGTCCATTTTCTGATGATGTTCAAGCCAGTCTTCCCACGTTACGTCACGCAGGGCTTTGATGGGTCTGTCGAGCGTTGAGGCAAAGTAGGCGGCTGCTTCTTCGCAATGTCTGCGTCTCTCATTATATTCGCCGTCCACGAGAGCATGCTTGACCTTGGTGTCGCACATAAGAAAACATACATCCGGGTTAATCTGCACGGGATTAATTTCATACGTTCTGAAGTCGCTCCATACAAGGTGATCTTTCTGACCGAAGAGAGAAGACACCTGATCGAGCAGACCGCATTTTACGCCGGCAAATTCGTGCTCTGCCCTTTGGCCTATTCGTGCAAGTTCCATTTTGCTTACATCAATATCGTAAAGTTTTGCAAAAGCCAGTCCTGACGAAACTTCCAGTGCTGCAGAGCTTGACAATCCGGCACCCAGCGGCAAATCGCCCAGAAACATCGCATTGAAACCATGCGTTGCTTTCTTTTTTTCATTCAAACCTGCGAGAACGCCCTTTACATAATTCGACCAAACACGGTCCTGACTTGGCTCAGGAGAAGCCGGATCGAAAACCACCTCCTGCATTACATCCCCTGCAATCAGATGTGCTTCGTTATCTTCGCGCGGGGAAACGGCAAAGTAGGTTCCAAAGTTTATGGCTGACGACAGCGTGTATCCTTCGTTGTAATCCGTGTGATTTCCGAGAATTTCCACCCGCCCGGGAGCGTAGGCAACTATTGCTGCATCCATGGCAAATTTTTCTTTAAATTTTCTCAGGAGCACATCTTTGACATTTTGCATCACACTCATATTTTTCCTTTGCTTTCGACTTTAGTTCAGGATTCAGCTGCGAATAAGGGACAGAAGTTCGTCCTTTTTCGCTTCCATCATTGTTTCTGTTTTTGCTTCCAGGTTTAACCGTATAAGCGGCTCTGTATTTGAACAGCGAACGTTGAACCACCAGTCATCAAATTCCACGCTCAAGCCATCCAGCTCCAACACCTTGCCGGTGCTGCCATAATTTTTCTTCAGTTCCCCTATTACCTGTTCTGCCTTTCCGCGATCTGACAAGCTTGAATTAATTTCTCCGCTCGCAAAGTAGCGCATTATCGGGGCAACCAGCTGGGAAAGAGTTTTACCGGAAGCCGTTATTATATTTGCTATTGAAATCACTGCTAGAGCGGAACTCTCAGTTGTAAAGTTGGCTTTAAAATAATAGTGACCGCTCACTTCACCGGCAAATATGGCGTTATGTTCCCTCATTTGGCTTTTTATAAAAGCATGACCGACCCGGCTCATCATCGGCACGCCGCCTGCTTCTTCGATCGTCTCCTTGACAGCCCAGCTGCTGCGCAAGTCATAGAAAATAACAGCACCCGGATTATCTGCGAGTACGTCTTGAGCAATCAGTGC
>JAAZFF010000088.1 GCA_012511845.1 Lentisphaerota bacterium | reverse complement strand
GCTACACGGTATAAAATAGCCGAAAGAGTGTAGGTTGCGGAGGAATCGTAAAAGAATACCGTTCCAGGATCGTAAACCAGTTCCTCCTCAAGAAGATTCTGCATCCAAGGGCGATTGTTTGCGAAATGCCGTCCATCTCCGAGCTCCCTGTATTGATTTCCGAATAAACCGCATGTGTCGCGGCCGGAACGCATGGTAAGACAATCACGAATGGTTGCGTTTCTCATCCGCTCGCCAACCTTGTCTGAAAGGTATTCAGGGAAAAACTCTACTATTTTATCATCGAGGGATATTAATCCTTCTCCGATTGCGATTCCGACTGCTGTGGAGACAAAACTTTTACTAAGAGAAAAGAGCTGATGCCTATCTGCCGGAGAACATAGTTTGCGATATGTTTCACTAACAATTTTGCCATTTCGCATAATGATCAAACTGTGACTGTACGGTCTGGCAACCGAAAAGTTTTCTCTTACGTATTCTGCCAGACGGGCAGATGACAGACCCTGGGATTCCGGTGTGGCAAATTGAAGTGAATTCATGACCATATCATTTATTTAATTTTCTTCCGCAACTAAATAAAGAGTCCTTTAATACCTGTACGACTCGCTTTTGAACGGTCCTTCTTTGGACACACCTATATATTCTGCCTGTTTGTCGTTCAGATGCGTAAGCTTTGCCCCAAGTTGTCCCAAGTGCAGTCGGGCAACTTCCTCGTCCAGCTTCTTGTCAATGACATAAACGCCCGGTTTTTTATCGTCTTTCCATAAATCCATCTGCGCCAGCACCTGGTTTGTAAAGGAGCATGACATCACGAAGCTGGGGTGCCCTGTGGCACAGCCGAGATTTACGAGACGTCCTTCCGCCAGAAGATAAATACAGTGCCCATCGGGGAAAATATATTTATCGAGTTGCGGCTTAATTTGCACACGTTCAATTCCCGGCCATGCGTTCAGTAATGACACCTGAATTTCGTTATCAAAATGTCCTATATTGCACACTATTGCCTCGTCACGCATTTTTGACATATGCTCCGCCGTAATTACATCGCAATTACCGGTTGTTGTAACGTATATGTTGGCAAATGGCAGAGCCTCCTCGATTGTAGTAACCTTATACCCTGCCATACAAGCCTGCAGGGCACAGATTGGATCAATTTCAGAAACCCACACCTGCGCACGGTGATTGGCAAGAATCTCGGCACTGCCCTTCCCTACATCACCAAACCCGCATACGAATGCGGTTTTACCGGCAATCATTACATCAGTAGCCCGTTTGATACCGTCTACAAGCGATTCCCTGCAGCCGTAAATATTGTCGAATTTTGACTTGGTAACTGAATCATTCACGTTTATTGCGGGGATCATCAGTTCTCCCTTTTCCTCCATCCTGTACAGGCGGTTTACACCGGTAGTTGTTTCCTCAGAGACGCCCTTTAAACGGCTCATGAGCTTTGTAAAAAACCCGGGCATCTCTTCCATTCTTTCCCGTATTACATCGTAAAGAAGTTTTTCTTCCTCGCTTCCGGCAGGTTTATCGAGAATTGACGAATCTTTTTCAGCACGTGCACCAAGATGCACCATCAGCGTGGCATCCCCGCCATCATCTACAATCAGGTCCGGACCATCGGCATCAGGCCATGTGAGAGCTGCCAATGTGCAATCCCAGTATTCACGCAAAGTTTCGCCTTTCCATGCAAAGACAGGAATTCCCTTTTCAACCATTGCGGCAGCAGCATGATCCTGTGTAGAAAAAATATTGCAGGATGCCCACCGCACGTCCGCTCCCAGTTCCTTAAGCGTTTCCATAAGGACAGCGGTCTGGATGGTCATGTGCAGACTTCCGGATATTTTTGCCCCCTTCAGCGGCTTTTCAGGTCCATATTTGGTACGTGTTGCCATAAGACCGGGCATTTCCTTCTCTGCCATTTCTATTTCCGCACGTCCCCACCCTGCAAGTGATATATCTTTTATTTTATAGTCCATTTTGATCCGCCTCCCTTTACTGTTTCTTTTTACTGCGCGCTATAGCCGATTCTACCGGGTCCAATACCCAGCGCTTGTTATACCAGAACCACTGTTCGGGTGTTTCGTGTATTGCACGATCTATAAACTTGATAACAATCTCTGTGATACGACGCAACTCTTCGTCCTTTTTACTTTTTTCAATGCTGGAATCAGGCCATACCGGGTCATGCATTTCCACACTGAAGCCGGTCCAGGATGTTCGTCTGACAACGATTGGCAGCACAGGTACTTTTGCTGTATATGCAAACGATGCCATTCCACGTGCCAGATTTGCTTCGCCTCCCAGAAAAGGGATAAGCAAATCCGGATTAAACGAACGTGTGTCAGGCAGAATTGCAAAAACCTGACCGTCTCGAAGGCGCGTCAGTATTTGCCTGAGCGTCCCACCCCCGCGCTCTATAACATCCATTCCATGCCCGGAGCGCCAGTAATTCATGAGTTCATTTACACGTTTATTCCGTTGCTTGGCGGCAACACTGAATACTGGTATCCCGCTGGCTATGCAAACCGATCCCGCCAAATCCCAGTTTCCCATATGTGGCAGGGCCACCACAATGCCACGACCATCCGCTTCAGCCATGGTTTTTTTTATCAGATCAATAACCGCATCTGCATTTGACACCATGGAGAGAAGCTGCTCCGCACGGAGTTTCCTGATTCGCATCATCTCCACCGCATTGAAGAAAGTGTTCCTGAAAGATATCCAGCAGATTCGCTTTACCTCCCTGTCGGAAAGGGAGTCACCAAACACCAAGCGTACACGCCTGAAGGCTTCATGTTTTCGCGAGCCTGCAAACATATAAATCAAGCGTCCGAGAACCCATGCCACTGCCAGCGCACACCGGTAGGGCAGTACATTTAAAAACCCGCCGATTATCCTGATGAGCCAGTACTCAACCCTATGCTTAAGTCTCGTTTTTTCACCCATTAATCTTCAGATTCCGCAACCTCATCAACCGTTTTCATGAACTTCGGTCTGTCTGATGCTGTTTTTGGCGAAGCCGGTTTTGCGGCTGGTGCTGATGGTGCAATGTCTCTATCTTTTATTGCTGTTTTCCTTGTCCTCGGCTTCGTGGCTACTTTCTTTTTAGGTGCCGTTCTGCCGGATTTTCTTGCTTTGGGCTGGACAAGTCCGCTTTCCTCTTCAGGTTTCTGCTTCTCTCTCCATAGCGCCTCCAGATCATAATACTTTCTGGCATCTGGAAGAAAAAGATGAACCATTATATCGAACAGATCTATTACGATCCATGCGCTTTCTGAGTCGCCGGACACACGAGGAATTGTGACCCCTGATTTTTTGAGCTCTCTCTGCACGGTTCCTGCCAGAGCCTTCAGGTGCGGTGCAGAATTTCCCGTAGCTATTATGAGTATATCAGCCAGAGAAGATATGCCTTCGATATCGAACACTACGAGGTCTTCAGCTTTTCTATCTTCTAGAATTTCTATTATTTTCTGTGAAAGTTCTCTGGTATTAATGTTTTCCACCTTTCGTACTATTAGGAATTTCCTTTATTTACAATTTAAAGTATTCAGCTGCATTGTTGTAGCAAACGCCTGATACTAGTTCGCCGACCAATTCAAAATCCCGGGGCAGGAGCCCTTGCTCCATTTCAGTACCGAGTATATCGCAAAGAATTCGACGGAAATATTCATGACGTGTGTAACTGAGAAAAGAACGGCTGTCGGTAAGCATACCCACAAAAGTACTGAGCAGACCCATCTGCGAGAGTGTCTCCATCTGCCGCTTCATGCCATCTATCTGATCGTTGAACCACCATCCGCTGCCAAGCTGCATTTTACCTGCGGTCGGGCCTGACTGGAAATTGCCCAGCATAGTCGCCAGCACCTCATTGTCACGTGGATTCAGGGAATAGACAATCGTCCGGGGCAGCTTGTCTGCCGATTCCAGTGAATCAAACAGGCGTGAAAGCGGCTCTGCCACAAGCCAGTCGCCCATACTGTCGAACCCTGTATCCGGCCCCAGCATCTTAAACATGCGCGAATTGTTGTTGCGCAAGGCGTTGTAGTGAATCTGCCAGGTCCAGTCACTTTCTGCATCCATCTTGCCGCAGGCAATAAGCATAAAGGATTTAATCTTCCTGACTTCCTCCGTGGAAGGCTCTGCTCCATCACGAACCTTATCAAATATTGCCGATGCTTCTGACTCGGAACATTCATCGCAAAATACAGCTCCCAGACCGTAATCAGACAGACGGCATCCCATTGAGGAAAAGTAGTTGTGTCTCTTTTGAAGAGCATTCATGAAGCTGTCAAAGTTATCGACATCCATGTCTGCGGCTTTTTCAAGTTTTGCAACCCAGCTATTCCATGCCTTTACATCAGACGTATCAAGCCCTTTATCGGGCCGCCATGTGGGCAGCACCTTGATATCGAAAGAATTGTCGTTTTGCAGGGCACTGTGCCATTCGAGAGAATCGGTTGGATCATCTGTAGTACAGACGGCTTCCACCAGACTTTTTTTCATCAGCCCGCGTGCCGAGAATTCCGGCTGGCGAAGCGCCTCTGCCGTACGCTCCCAGACTTCGTCCGCTGTATCTTCCGAAAGTAGCAAATCATCGATCCCGAAGAATCTCGCCAGCTCCATATGCGACCAATGGTATATCGGATTGCGCAGCATCCTGGGCATCGCCTTTGCGAATTTATCGAATTTTTCGCGATCTGTTGCGTCACCGGTTATATAAAATTCATCTATGCCAAGCGCGCGCATCAGGCGCCACTTGTAATGATCACCGCCGAGCCATGCCTGGGTAATATTTTCCCAGCGTTGATCCTCCGCTATTTCCTGCGGTTGAAGATGGCAGTGGTAGTCGATGATCGGCATATCGCGGGCGTAGTCTCGGTAAAGTTTTTGAGCCGATTCGGTTGCCAACAAAAAGCGGTCATTAATCAGCGGTTTGTTCGACATATCTCTGTGATTCTCCAATTTTGATCGTTGTTTTAAAATTTCTTGTTTTCACTGCATTATTGTGTAAAATTCTATCATACCATACATACCACGTACAAGATTCTAATTGATTTTCATTAAAGTCCGCAGTTTCCGTGCAAATATCACCTGATGACAATATGTGTATATTGCTGGCACAAGGGTACCTTCCAGATTCAGCTACACTATACAGGGTAAAAGGAGATAAGGTCAAATGTTTAAATTGAAAATAAAATCGTTCAGCCGCAATTGCAGTAACACAATGTATTTGACACAATTTGTCTTTGAATTGCCTACTGTTCACGGGTGCATTGTGAACCTTGTTGATATTCATGCGTTATGTTATTATTTGCGCCAAAAGCAAGCTGTTAACAGTCGATATGAAACTAAAGCATGTAGCAATAATTATGGACGGTAACGGACGCTGGGCAAAGGCTCGTGGCAGACCTCGACTCAGCGGCCACAAGGCAGGATCTGAAGCCGTTCGCAGAATAATAAAATCCACAGGCAAGCTGGGTATAAAATATTTGACCCTTTATGCTTTCAGCGTTGAGAACTGGAAGCGACCAGTGCAGGAAATAAATGGATTAATGAACATGCTTCATGATTTTCTTGAGGAAAACGCCAGGGAACTTCAGGAAAACAGCATTCGCCTGCGTGTTTCAGGACGCAGATCAGATCTCCCTGCAAAAGTGGAGAAAAAACTAAGGGAGGTTGAAGAGCTTACTGCCGGCAATACGAAGGCAACCCTTATAATAGCGCTCAGCTACGGCGGTAGAACGGAGATTGCCAATGCTGCAAAAAGTCTTGCAGAAGCTGTGGCTGCCGGCAAAATAAAACCTTCTGACATAGATGAGAAAGCGGTGTCTGGCGCCATGTATCTTCCCGACGTTCCCGACCCCGACCTTATTATACGCACAAGCGGGGAGCAGAGACTGAGCAACTTTTTAACGTGGCAAAGTGCGTATAGCGAATTTTACTTTACAAAAACACTATGGCCGGACTTTGGAGAGAGCGATCTTGAAGAAGCTATCGAAGAATTTAATAAAAGGCAGCGACGGTTTGGAGATATTTCGGCAAAATGATTTGTTTAAACAGCACAAACACCATACAACCATGGAGATGTCCGTTTGAAGTATCCTAGAATTCTCTCCGGCATATTAGTTTCTACCGTATCACTGGCTATAATATTCCTAACCCCGGTCTGGGCTCACCTTATATTTCTCTTTGCGATTTTCTTCGTGGGTGAGTTCGAATTTAATAGTATGGCACAACGAGGCGGATACAGGTACGAGCTGTTGATTACTGCTGTTTGCGGTCTGGCATATCTCGTTTGCGCCATACTGGAGTCACCGGCTTATGCGGGTAAAAGCATAGTAGCAAGTTGGAATAACGGTATATCCATGTGCGAAATTATTCTCGCCCTAACGCCGGCTCTTTTATTTATCAGTTGCATTTTCAAAAGAAAAACGCAAGCTGCCATGGAATCTTTCGCCCTTAGCTTAGCAGGATTCTGGTTCGCTGCTGTTTTATCAGGTTTTATGATGAGAATTGCCTTTATATGGGGGCTAAATCAAAGCGGGCATGTTGATATTTCCGGCAAGCTCGCATTGTTCCTGCTCATCCTTTTCGTAAAAATAAGCGATATCGGTGCATACGTAATCGGCAAGAATTTCGGAAAACGTAAGTTGATTCCAGAGATTTCACCTAAAAAAACTGTTGAAGGTCTTTTGGGAGGATACTTGTTTTCCATTTCTGCCGGTCTGCTGTGCTGGATCATCGCTATTTTTTCTGATGGAAAAATAGGAGCCATGAGATATGGGATAATTGACGCACTGGCTTTACCCATAGTTCTCGTGACAGCTGGCGTTCTGGGAGATCTCTCAGCATCTCTCATAAAACGCTCTGTTGCGGTAAAGGACGCCAGCAAAATTTTCCCCGGTATGGGCGGCATGCTTGATGTGCTCGACAGCCTGCTGTTTGCCGCTCCTGTAATGTTTGTTTACACCTTAATCTTTTTAAAGTAACGCCTTGAATAAAAATACAATCACAACTTCATTTGAGAATTGCACTGATAAGAGCGAAAGTGCTTCCATAGTACAAAAAATAAAAGAAAGCGACCGAGATCAGACACCCGGTGAGGAAGTAGCAAATGCCGTAACGCACGGCATAGGTGCTGTTCTCTCTTTAGCCTGTCTGGCGGTGGCAGTAACGTTTGCTGCAATTTACAGCGATGCCTGGAGTATTGTAAGCGTAAGTATATACGGAGCTTCAATGTTTCTTTTATACCTGTGCTCGACACTCTACAACGCAATCACACATCCCAAAGCAAAAGCTTTTTTCTATATTCTGGATCTTTCCACGATATATCT
>JAAZFF010000087.1 GCA_012511845.1 Lentisphaerota bacterium | reverse complement strand
GCTTTTCCAGGTTCCCATCTGCCGCTTTCGCGGAGTCCCTTAAAAGCGCGAACAGCGTCTTTCGAATCGGAAAACTCTGAAATAGTAACTGCATTTCCCCACGCCATAATATGCGGACCGTTCACCCATGCCGTTCCGGAAACGTCATCGAGGCATCCTTTGCTGAAGTACTTGACCCTCCATACATGCAGGGGTTTCCTTTCTGCTCCATAGTCGAGGTAAGCCCTGTATTCATTTTCGGGGCACTGTGACCACCCTGCCACCTGAAAACTTTCATCACCGTGGCTCAGTGTGACAGGAATCTTCGGAGGTGCTTTTGTTGTCGGATTCTGATCCAGAATTGTTGACTCAACGCGTTCAACCCCCTCCCCCAGTACAACTCCGTTAATCATCCCGCGCAGAAATGCTTTAGCCGCCAGGGCAACTCCTTTCTCCGTAGTGCCGGAAATCCTCACGAGCAGAGTTGAAAAAGGATTATCATCAAACCGGTTACTGTAAAGATAAGGATTAAACAGCGTCTCAACGGTACCGATGTCTCCTCTGAAGTGTCCGACTCCAATTCTGTTCATTTCCTTTTTTTCCACGTCAATACCATACGTGAATCCCTGCGTTCGAGCTGCTGCCTTTCCCTCTTCAGGTACGCCTATAATAACGAGATGATTAAGCGCCTGATGATTCCAGACGCCTTTGTCTGCCGGTTCACCCTGAATTCCATAGTACCGTTTCATTCCCTCAAAAGAACCAGCATGGCGTAAAGCTGTAAACAGCGGAGCCTTGGAAGATACAACAGCATCGCAAATATTGCTGATCAGCACCGGCGAATTACTGTCGGCTCCAACTAAAATATGTTTGGTATCGGCAACAGAGCTATATGCAAACAGCAACGACAGAAGGAATAGAAGAAAAATACAATGAATTATTTTCATAATTAAACAGATTGATCTCTTACTACGAGTTCATGGGAATTTGTTCGGCATTGCGGTTCATCAGGAAGGTCACCCGATATTCTCTCGACTAACAACTTTGCCATTTCATTGGCAATTTTGTCGTTTCGTTTATCGATTGTAACAATAGAATATTCACTTTCAAACGGATCGTAGGTAAGGTCAGGCATCACGTTATCATATCCGGCAACGAGGACATCTTTGTTTGGAATAAAGCCGAGTTGTCGTAAAGCCGAAATAACAATTTTCGCAAAATGGTCTGTCTGGCATACAATAGCATCGAAATCATTTTTTCGTTGAAGCTCAAAGAGCTTCTCAAATACAAGTGCCCGCCCGATATTGAACTCAGCATCCAACGGAGTTTCTGGCACATCTTTTATCCCGTGCCAAGCGCATTCTCTAACTTCCAGTCCGGCTGCTGTCATAGCTTCCGTATAACCTTGTATTCGCATTTTTTCCCAATTTTTTGACGGTTGCAACGGAAAAAACGGCAATATTTTTCGACAGCCTTTTGAAATCAGCCACTCAGTGATTTCCTTTGATCCCCTCATGTGATCTGTATAAACCCGATCACATTCGGAAACGGCAGGATGATTTCCATAAACGACAAGCGGTATTTTCTGCGCCTTGCACATATCAATAATCTTATAAGTGTAGGCATGTTCTCCAATTGTGCTTGTTATTATG
>JAAZFF010000004.1 GCA_012511845.1 Lentisphaerota bacterium | reverse complement strand
GCCGGGTCCTGCGAAGCAGTATCTGTCTCGTGTTTTGCTCGAAAAGCTTGCCGAAACAGATTTAAAAAGCGCTTTCTCTTATGCAGAGGGTTTACCAAAATTAAGAAGTCGGCAACAGGCACTTGTAGTTGTAGCTTCTACTTGGGCAAGAAGTGATCGCCTGGGTGCTATAAACTGGGCAAACTCTATTGCTAATGAACGCTTCCGTGAAGAGGTAATGAATAGCCTGATTACTGTAATAGGTGCCTCTAATCCGGAAGCAGGTCTTGATTTGGCAGAGGCAGAAGGACTTTTTAATTCGCAGACCTGGGGCTGGACTTACACTGAAATATTTGCAAACTTTGCGGCAGTTGATCCGCAAGCTGCAGTTGACCGGGCAATGACCCTTACAAATGTTGATCAGCGATTTGGTGCATTACGTGAAATAATGCAAACGTGGTCGAGGCAGGATCCTCAGGGAGCTTTGAAATGGCTTGAAACGTTTCAGTCAGGTAATAAGGATCAACTTGTTTCTACTGTCTTTCGAAATTGGGCAGAGAAAGATTTTGATTCGGCATTTCTGTATGTAACGCAAATTTCGGATATAAAAACAAAAAATAATTTACTTTATACCCTTGGAGAAGAGTTGGCTCAGGAAGATCCCAATGCAGCCATAGCACTGGCTAATTCCATGCCTGATGGACTGCTAAGAACGCAATTGCTGGGAGATATTGTGAGGGGATGGATTGAGCGTAGTCCTGAAGAAGCCCTGAAATACATTGAAGGACTTCCTGCAGGTATAGAAAAAAATAAAATTTTGAATGCTGTTGTGGGCAGGCTATCTTATTCAGATCCCTGGAGTGCCATGGAGCTTGCCGAAAAAATACCAAATGGTATTTACCGTATGGCTGGAGAAATAACAGGTGGATTGATAAGAAAGGAAGGCTCGCAAGTGGCGCTTGACTGGATAGATACTCTCCCCGATGGCAGTGCCAAATGGCGTGCATTGCAGAGCATAGGCTGGCAATTGGCAAGAAACGATCCTGAGGTATCAGTTGCTTATGTTGACAAAATTTCGCCGGGGACAGCACGAGATAACTTTATAAGAAATATTGCAAGCTCCTGGGCTCAACAAGATGCTTTTGCGGCGGCTGATTGGCTCATGACTTTAGCTGATGGAAAAGCGAAACAAGATGCTTTTAATTCAATAAACTGGCAAATGGCTAACCAGAACCCGGAAATGGCACTGGAATATGCAGAGGCGATGGGGAAGGGAGATACACAGAACAATTTGCTGCAGCGTATTGCACAGAATATGGTAGAAAGTGATATTTCTCAAGCAGAGGAATGGTTCAGGCAACTACCTGGGGGAGATTTAAAAGATCACGCCATGCAGGGGATTGTCAATGGGATGATGCGCAGCGATCCATACAGGGCAGCCGTTTTTATTTCAGAACAACCAGCAGGCGACGCCCAGAGCAGACTAGCTGTATCCGTTGCAGGGCAGTGGGCGCAGGATGACCCTGATGCGGCAGCAGAATGGGCAGGCTCATTTACAGGCGATGTCAGAAAGCAGGCAATATCATCTGTTGTTTCCCATTGGTCGCGCCAGGATCCGCTTGCAGCAGGTGAATGGGTGTATTCCTTGCCGCATGATGACAGCAGGGAGAATGCACTGCAAAATTACGTGAGCAGCACTACGTGGCAGTATCCCGAATATGCTGCCGCTTATGCTACAGCAATAGAGGATGAGAAAACGCGACATAATTCAATAAAAAATGTAGCCAATAACTGGTTGCGAAGCGATCCCGATGGAACAGCCGCCTGGCTGAAGAGGACAGATTTACCGGAAGAAGGTAAAAAAGAAATTCTCGACCGTATAGCAAAACAGAAATAAAGTTTCAAGATAAGAGCTATCTTTTATCCATGGGAGTATATCCGGTTAATTCTGCAACGCTTTTGTAGGCAGGTCGTATTATTTTTCCGCCGTTTGCCACTTCCTCTATACGATGTGCGCACCAGCCAACAACACGCGCAATAGCGAACAGGGGTGTGAACAGTTCACTGGGAATTCCCAGCAAATCGTATACAAAACCGGAATAAATATCCACATTTGCGCTGACGCCTTTATATATCTTGCGTACCTTCGCTATTTCAGCAGGAGCCAGTCGTTCAATTCGTTCGTACAGCTTGAATTCATCAAGACGACCCTTTTCCTGTGATAGAGCCAATGCGTGTTTTTTCAGAATAGTAGTGCGAGGGTCGGAGTGCGAATAAACTGCATGCCCCATGCCGTAAATCAGTCCGGATTTATCGAATGCTTCTTTTTCAAGGATCCTGGAAAGATACGCTGATATTTCGTCATCATCCTCCCAATTAGTAACGTTTTGCTTGATATCCTTAAACATTTGCTGAACTTTCATATTTGCGCCTCCGTGTCTGGGACCTTTTAAAGATCCTAGTGCAGCAGATATGGTGGCGTAAGTATCAGTAGCGCTTGATGATGCTACTCTTGCTACGAAAGTCGAGTTGTTGCCTCCGCCATGCTCCGCATGGAGCACTAGAAGCAAGTCCAGAAGTTGCTCTTCCAGCTTTGTGTAAGAAGAGTCAACCCTGAGCATATGCAGGATATTGCCGGCAGTTGACAAATCAAGTCTGGGAGGGTGAATTACCATGCTGTGTCCGCTGTAAGCGCGGGAGCAAACCTGATACGAATAAACAGCCAGCATCGGAAGTGTGGCTATAAGCTGCATCGACTGTCGCAAAATGTTTTCAATGGAAATATCATCCGGAGTTGGTACGATAGCATAAAGTGCCAGAACTGAGCGTGACATCGAGTTCATAATGTCGGGGCTCGGAAGATTTAGTATTGCATCTCGTACAAAACCATGAGGCAGTACACGGTATTTAGCCAAACTGCTGTTGAAGTCGGCAAGTTCTTCTTCATTTGGCAGTTTGCCGAAAAGCAGCAAGTACGCTGTTTCTTCGAAGCCGAGCCTGTTGCCGGACGTAAAGCCCTCAATAAGTTCTTCAATATCGATGCCGCGGTATAGAAGTTGACCTTCCTTGATTACAGCATTGTCCTGACCTGTTTTCTCTGCTGCTACTGAGCCGATACGTGTGAGTCCTGCCATTACACCTTTACCGGAGATATCTCTCAAACTGCGTTTTACGTCATATTTTACATAAAGATCAGGGTCAACCATACTGCACGATTTCGCCATGTCCGCCCATTGCCCGACAAGGGGATCTCTGCGATGAAATCTTTTCTTTCTTATGACTCCATACTTTCTTTTGCCCTTTCGGGTGTTTTTTGACTTCTTTGTATTTGGCATTTAAAAACTCCTTTAATGAACCCGAGGCAGCCATTTACAACATCCGGTTCCTTGCTTTTTCTCCTTTTTATCGGGCGTTATCTTAACAAAAATACACAGCTGCTAAAATGTAAAATTTTAAAATCTGTCCTGATTTCCTCAAAATTCAGACCCACTGCCCGGCTTGCCGGACTCCGCCATACCTTGCCCTTCGGGCAGTGATCAGTTTCTAAGCAGGCACATATTATCTCACGCAGAGTCTAAGGCAGCGCATAATCGTTTACGTTCTCGTTCTTGTACTCGTACACGATTTCAGTATGTTAAACATCTAGTTTCTCATGGTCGTGTACGGGAAACGTGTACCGCTTCGCTATGAACGTGTAGGATCTCCCGGCTTGCCGGGAGAGGCACGGTTGTTCAGATACCTTCTAGATTCAGTAATTTCTCTTTTACTGAAACACCCCAATAGTAGCCGCCATATGTTTTGATGTTTTCGCTGACAAAATTTGCCGGCACAACTCTGTGGCAGGGTATGAACACTGCCACAGGATTTCGTCCGCATGCTGTGCCAGTAGCCCGGAATGCTTTGGGTCTGCCTATCTGTTTGGCAAGTTCGCCGTACGTAGCGGTGCTTCCGTATGGGATTTTAGATATTTCGTTCCAGACTTCTACGTTGAAATCAGTCCCTTCGGGGGCAAGCGGTATGGTGAACTCTTTCCGTTTTTTTTCGAGGTACTCCAGCAGTTGAGTAAATGCTTCTTCGAGCAGAGGTGTGGCAGAGTCCCGACTCTGCCGCAGCTCTGTTGGCAGTGCGAATGAGAGGGCGGAAATAGCTCCATCTGTTTCTTCTATGCGGATAATACCAAGGGAAGTTTGCCGTATAATTTGTGTTTTCATATCAGGGGATTGAGAATATTTGATATTTTCCGGTGAATTTTACCGTTCGTTGCCAGATATGCAATTTTATGTCCGCCGAAGCTTTTTAAAATTTCACCACGCCCACCGGCTCGTCTTAGTACAAGATCGGCAGCTGCAGTATCCCATATATATATGCCAGGTTCGAAGTATCCATCGGTGGCACCGCTGGCAACCATGCATATATCGAGTGCTGCTGCTC
>JAAZFF010000086.1 GCA_012511845.1 Lentisphaerota bacterium | reverse complement strand
TCCTCAAACAGTGCCGTAATTCGTACTTCGCCCCGGCACCGATTCAATACTTCCAGTGTAGCGGGGGATAGCCCCCCGGGAACGGAATTATCAAAATGCTGATAAAAATATAGCCGTGATGATAAAATGTTTGATACGAGCAATATGGCAAATGCCAGCATCACGGCTATAGTTGAATTCAGTCCGGCGCCGCGTCTTTTTTTTCGAATTTCGAATTTTTCCGAATCCGGATTTTTTGAAGCGACACTTGCCATTTATTTCAGCTCATTAATCTGACAGAATTTTTTCAATGGCTTCAATCTCGTCTTCCGCAAGCGGTGTTGTAGATGCAGCCGCTGCATTTTCAACGACCTGCTCTACACTGCTCGCGCCTATCAAGGCAGAAGTGATTCGCTCATCACGAAGTATCCACGCAAGCGCAAGCTGAGGAAGCGACTGTCCGCGTTTCTTTGCAAAGCTGTCAAGTTCAGCCAGTTTTGTAAGCAGTTCCGGTGTAAGTTGCTTGCGGAGGCCTTCGTTACGTGCTACTCTTGAATCTTCCGGTATTTTCCCAGATGCGAAACGCGGGGTAAGAAGTCCCTGGGCAAGGGGGCAGAAGGCAATCACACCCATTCCTGTTTCATCAGTTGCTTCAAGGAGTCCTTCCTCGATAGTGCGGTTAAGCATGCTGTACGCCGGCTGGTGTATCAGGCATGGAGTTCCCATCGACTCCAGAATTCGTGCCGCTTCGCGTGTAGTATCGGGAGGATAGGATGAAATACCGGCATATAGCGCCTTGCCGCTTTTTACAGCTGTTGCAAGCGCTCCCATAGTTTCTTCGAGCGGAGTTTCGGGATCAGGTCTGTGAGAATAGAAGATATCCACATAATCAATATCCATACGCTGAAGGCTCTGATCGAGGGATGCCAGCAGGTATTTCCGCGATCCGCGATCTCCATAAGGTCCGGGCCACATATAATATCCGGCTTTTGTTGATATGATCATTTCATCCCTGTAAGGGAAGAAATCATCACGCATTATTTTCCCGAATGTTTCTTCAGCAGATCCCGGGGGCGGACCGTAGTTGTTGGCAAGGTCAAAGTGTGTTATACCCAGGTCAAAAGCTGCCCGTGTTATTGAACGGCTGATTTCATATGGTCTTTCGCCTCCGAAATTTTGCCATAATCCCAGAGATATGGCAGGAAGTTTTAAGCCTGATTTACCACATTTGCGGTATGTCATATTGCTATATCTGTTTGCATCAGCTGTAAATGGCATAGTTTGATATCCTTTCAATTTTGTGTTCTCCAGAAGGAAGAACACCGTTTTAGAAATTTTACAGTTTGGAGTTGAATTTCTTTGCTATGAAGTCTCCGCCTTCATCAGAGAGGTGCAGTCCGTCGTCGGGGTTCAGGTACTTTTCTCCATTTCCAAAGGCTTTATAGAGGTCTATCAAGGTAGCGTTTCCGTTTTTCGCAGCCTGACGCACAGCTTCCGCAGTTGCAGCAGCGGCAGGGTCATATCCTGCATGATCCAATATCATTTTCGGGGGGGTGGCTACAATCGGTACGCACTGGTTCGCCTTGCAGACGGATATAATGTACTGTATATGCTGCTGTGTAACATCCGGCGGAACGCTCATGATGGCATCATTGGAGCCGTAGAGGATACAAACGTATCCCGGTTTGCGCTGTACAACAGATCCGATTACTGATGTTCCCTGTTCACTTTTCGCACCGGTAGAGCCGAAGTTCAGCACTGCCTTTCCAGACATCGCAGCCAGTCTTTCCGGATACGGGGCTCCCACGCAGGCATATCCCTGTGTAATGCTGTCCCCAATACAGGCAACAAGGTCAGGATTGTTGTCTCCGACATCTTTGGAAGCTTTGCCGCCGCTGTCACTTCCACAACCGGGGAAGAGGATTTGAACAAGAAATGCTATTGAAGGTAATGCACCGGTTTTAAGTACTTTGATCAGTTTTCTTATATTCATTTTCACTTTTGTTCCGCTTTACAAGCATATTATTATCGTCCCATCGATATACGCTGGGCAAGTCTTTCCGGAAGACCCGCCTTTCTTATCTTTTCCTGTGCTGCCTGTACATCGTATTCGACCCTGTGAAACTGAATTTCTCTCTGTGTCGGGTCATAAATACAATAGGAGGCTCTGCTGTCGTTATCGCGCGGTTGCCCCACACTGCCGGTATTTACAAAATATTTTCGGCCAAGCGATACATGGATATTCTGCGGGTCATAACGGACAACATTGGCTCCATGTTTTTGGAATATAACCGGCACATGTGTATGTCCGTGGAAGCAAATCTGCGTATTCTGATAAAAGAAATGCGATTCCGCTTCTATCGAGTCAAAAACATAGCCCCAGCGCTCCGGCATATCGAGGGTACTGTGTACGAGCGTCAGACCCTGGTGAAACGCATGAAGGGGGAGTGCCTTGAGCCACTGAGCCCTGTCTCCCACAAGCTGCCTTCTCGTCCAGGCTATTACGCTGGCAGCCATAGGATGAAAGTCATCCAGCGACTCGTCGTATGCGCAATAGTGATCATGATTTCCCCGGACTGTAAAGCAATTGAGTTCCCTAATCAGATCGACGCACTCATTAGGGTTGGCATTATATCCGACGATGTCCCCGACACATACGAAATCTGTTACTGACCGGGAGCGGGCGTCTTCAACAACGGCGCTGAGTGCTTCGATATTGGAGTGTATATCGCCTAAAATGGCAAATTTCTTTTCCATCAGTTCAATACATTTATAGACTCAGCTGACGCCAAGCAGCAGCCCGGCAATTGTGAGATCTTCGGTAACGGTTATCTTTATGTTGGGAAACAGGGTGGGAACGAGATGTACGTTTTCTCCAATATGTTCTACTGCCGATGCTTCATCGGTGAAGACTTTTTTGTCAGCCTCCGCCTTTTCAATAGCCCTGTACAGTAAATCAAATTTGAAAGTCTGTGGAGTTTGAACTGTCCAGACCTTGGCACGATCGAGTGTGGAAGATACTATCTGCCCGCGCTCTACATGTTTAACGGTGTCTGTAACTCTCGTGGCTGCTACGGCAGAACCATATCTTTTTGCGCTTTTAATCGTTTCGCTTATAAGGGCTGTCGTAACGCACGGACGGGCTCCATCATGTACGCAAACGATGGATGTATCACTATCGCAGGCATTTAAGCCGTTTTTCACTGAAGCTTGTCGAGATGCCCCGCCAGCCACTACGGCTTTAACTTTGCGGCATCCGAACATTTGCGCAACGCCTTTGGCGGCCACAACCTGATCTCTGCGAACCACAAGTACAATTGAATCAATGTCCGGGCAAGCCTCGAATGCCATCATTGAATATGCTACAACCGGTTTGGATCCAAGCGACAGGAAGGCTTTATCTACCCCGCCACCCATTCGTTCACTTCTGCCGGCTGCTACTATAACCGCTGTTGTCATACGGAATTGCTCCTGTTTTTATGTTATGTTGTTCCCGACAAATCGGGCTTTCTGTTTCGGTACCACGCCAGCATTACAGGCGGGGCGACAAATATCGAAGTAATAGTGCTTACTACAAGCCCTATCAACATGCAGACTGCAAATCCATGAATATTGCCTGTCGTAAAAACTATCAGGGCAATAACAGGAATTATCGTCGAAAGAGATGTCAGTACAGTACGATTCAACGTTATGTTGATGCACCTGTCTGTCATTTCAATAAATGTTGACTTCTGATCTGTTCTTAATTCTTCACGAATTCTATCGAATAAAACGATTGTGTCATTAACACCGTAACCCACAATAGTCAGCAATGCAGCAACGATTGTAAGATCAAACTGGAAGCCCAGTAATCCGAATATGCCTACAGTCGTCATGACGTCAACAATCAGCGCTGTTACTG
This sequence comes from Lentisphaerota bacterium, assembly GCA_012511845.1. Taxonomy (GTDB): domain Bacteria; phylum Verrucomicrobiota; class Kiritimatiellia; order RFP12; family UBA3636; genus JAAZFF01. Next base: position 427 of record JAAZFF010000086.1, on the reverse strand, counting down.
CGCCGAGGGCAAACCCGAATTCGAAACGCACTGTAATGTATATAAGCATTGCTATAGTTGAGAGGGATATGGCAATGAGTGCGCTCTTCCGCATCTCTCCACCTATCTGTGACCCGATCGAATCTATACCCATGTCTGTGAAGCCGGCGCCTTCAAGACCGGGAGCATTATCAAGTGCAGTGGTCATTCTTTCCGACATGTCTCCATCGGTATCATAATCTGCCGGAGCCTTCACCTCAAGGAATGTGCGGCTTTCCGACCTCTGGTATTGCGGGGCAGCATTATTGATACCGGCATCACTGAATGCTTTGCGAATTTCTGCGAGAGGTGCATTATCAGGATTGTCTACCGAAAAGGTTATTTTTGCCCCGCCCGTGAAATCAACTCCGAATACAGAGCTCGGTTTGTAAATTCACTTTGTCACATT
>JAAZFF010000085.1 GCA_012511845.1 Lentisphaerota bacterium | reverse complement strand
GGTACTGGGATAATCGGTCCGCCACTTTTCAATGGCATCCTGTGCCGCCTTAAAATGAGTCGGAGGCAGCAGCCGTTCCAGACCTGCCTCCGCCAAGGAAACCTGCAACGCACTTAGAAAAGCCTGAGACAAGGTAGCACTGCTCCCGCGCACCACGATGGGCAAGAGCTTGCGTTTGCCGTTGAGATTGTCCGTTATGAAACATGCTGTTTCAGCATCATGCTCCTGCAATCTTGCCAATACGGTGTCAAACAGTCCGCCTTGGTTTCTCATGCGCAACAACGCCAGCAGAACCAGCACAATGTGCGATTTTCCCCGCCCATAAGCGCCAACTAGCATGTGTGCGCGCTGCGTAGCCTTCGGGTAGGTCGAAAGCAGGATGTCGCTAATAACTTCAAGCGAGGCAGAAGTTGGGATAAACGCACGGATTTTCTCTTTGTCGTTCAGGTCATACCCCAGGTTGATCGAGGTTTGAAAGCCGGGAACAGGCGTTAAGAGTTCGCGAAGGTTCATATATCGAGACCTCCGTAATACAATTCCACACACTCCTCAAACGTCCGCTTCTCCGTGAACCGAACAATATCCAACCCGGCAGTTCGAATCACTTTCAACAGTTTCATCCGTTCAAGCTGGTAGAGCAGCCCTGTGAGCGTAATCATGTCAAGATTGAAGATTCTTCCGGCGTTGCATGGTGCATTCTGGATATCGGCAATGCGCACTTCGTCTTGCCCATTAGCTTGATCAACCAATACGGACAACAAAACCAGTGGCGGCAATACGTCTTTGGAGGGTGCGAGTTTCCTATACGTCTTCTCGCGGCGGTTGGCAATATCGATAAGTCAGAGTTCACCTAGCGGGCAGTCTATATTGCTTTCGGGATCGACGCGTTCGGGTCTAGCCTTGATGCGCGACAAGTAGGTGTGGACGATGCAGTCGAAATCATCCTCCAGAGATCGCATTGGCACCTCCCGTGTCTGCTCATCGTTTGTCTGCATTCGAAGCCATCGGTCGATTTGCGTCACGAAATCGTCTCGAGAAAACTCACTGAGACGGAATTCGTTATAAAACCACCACCACGCTGGCGCATCCGATCGATTCGATGCCAAACGGTAATGTAGCAGCCAAAGCGTGCCTAGTTCCTCGAAATACGGATCGTGAGTACGAATGTTTTTCCCGAAATCGGTAAACTCTTGCTCGCGTCTTGTTACTTCTTTGGTGATCCCAGTAGCCACCATCCAGTAACGCAGAGCTTTGACCATGTTCGCGCCGATGCCGAGCGTGTCCATCGGGTTCGCCCCGCCACGTCTAAGAAAAACGGCGGGGTTTGCAGCAACATGCTTTACACCTTTGGCGAGCCAACCCTTGCGGATAAAGAAGGTGTCGTGGGCGCGAAACCTAAAAGAATGTCTTCGGGCGGGGGTAGGCTTTCTTTGCAAATTATCTGTATCTTAGCTCACGCTTCATATCTGAAGATGTATAATACCACACCCTTGGGTGCAGGGAAAGCGTCAAAATAGGTGTCGAGTTTCATCTTCCGGCAACACACGCGGATATATTCTATATCTTCCGCTACGCTGTTGGCGGATTCAGTTTGCAGGACGGTCGCAATCATGTCGCTGACTCCTTAGTCTTGAGATATTTTTGCATCAGGCACCCTCCTCCCAGGAATTTATCAGTCACACACATTTTGCATCGCTTACATTTTGCATCGTTGATGTGGTACACTTCTCCAGCAAGCGAAATCGCACCAAATTTGCATAGTGACTCACATTTCAGACAACTGCGACAAGCGTTAAACTTTTTGATCTGGTAGCCGACCATCCGCTGCAATGCGTCGTGTTCGGCAACATTCAGCGTTCGGACCTTAACTGCATAATCACCTTCACTTCCGAAAGGTTGAATGGACAGCACAGGAACGTTGGACTTTATGTCAACAACGATCGTTTCGTGAATCAGCTTCCGTCCGAGTTCGGGAGCGAGCCGCCCAAACGGTATGAACAGTTCCAAAAAGGCGTCATCCATCGGTTTGTTGAGGCGATAGACTTTAGCGTAGTCCTCGGTTGTACAGTTGGTGAATCGAATCTTGACATCTTCTGCTGACTCTAAGCCATTTCCACCCTGCCGCGCTTTCCATGCGCCGGAATCCACATATTCCTCGGCATCCGGTTTCCCGATGTGCCGTGCAAAATCGACTAGGAACGTACGCCATTTTTCAGTCTGTTCCGGCATGTAGATCTGTGAGAGGAAGGATGCGCGAGCATTATTGTTAGGACAGCACCAGCATCCCACCCGATCATATCCCAACCGATAGGCGTCATTAAAATCAACGCCTCTGCCGAGAATGTAGAGCCAAATGTCAATATCCAGCCAATGGAAAACAGGTGATGCAACCTTTTGTTTTTGAATCTTCACGACATCCGCACTGCTTTCCACACGGTTATAGCGACTGCGGGACACGGATTCGTATTTTCGGATGCCGTAGAACGTAAGAATGTTCTTGCTGGAGTAAAGACTGTTCAGAACACGGGTAATCGGTCCCGTCTTAAACATCGAGCAGCACCACCGTAGCATTCGGGCGGGAGGTCCGATATCCTTGCAGACTTCATAAAAATTTTGCTCCTTGTTCATTGCAGTCTTGAAAATCGCCATCGGATGAGTTCTGCGGAATCGTTCCACGTAATCCAATGTCAGGGGGAATTCGAGTGTCGTATTACCAAAGATGTGAACAAGCGCAGGGTCGCTTAACGCCCGAATAACCAGATCTGCCGTTACCGTTGAGTCTTTCCCCCCAGAAAAGGAAATGACAACTTGCTCGCGTGGATACGGTTTTGCTGTTGTTTGTATGAAGTTAAAGGCTTCTGTTTCTATGCTATGAAGCCGCCCTTCATTCGCCGTGACAAAGGAAGCGATATGCCCTTCGAAAGCGGGGTCATCGTTTTTGTCAAGAAAGGAATTTAGCGTTGCGACTATTTGCTCGATATCGGCATCACGGAAGTTCTTGACAGACAATGCGATCGGTTTTCCATCGACATAATAACGATTGTTTGCCGCCCAGACACTTTTTCCGATCCATGTCATTGGTTCATCCAGAAGAACCTCAATCAGCAAGCGCTCTTCCGGGAAAACCGGTCTTACGTCAGACGCAAGGTAGCTGACCCCCCCCTTGCAACACGGGCAATGAGCAGCAGAAGACTGATCTGGAGAAAGAACGATGGGAATACGGCAGGAAGCACACCAGAAGACGACTGGCGGAATCTCCACAATCTCTTCTTGTTGCTTTTGACTACGACCTGCATTCATTTTTGTTTTATGTCTCCTGACAACCTTGTGCCTAGCACCAACTCTTAGTGTACGGACTTCCATGTTGCTCCATTCTGATCCCGCTTACAAACTACCCCGTAATCATACCGTATACTTCTTTGCTCCCGCAAGCGGATTCTCAACTGAACGGTGGTTTCAGGACGAAGGGGTCTTTAGGAGTCTCACAATATTTCATCAATCCGACGGAAGCCCCCTTCGCTGAAAAGGTCTACGATTTCCTGCCAATAAAGAGCTTCCAAATAGGAAACGTATTGAGGTTCGTTGGCTTCAAAGGTCTCCCAAATTTTAAACTGAATACCCTCGTGCCATGCGTGTTCATTGAAACTGTCGTAAACATCTTGCTTCGTAGGAGTGGTATCCTTAACCCAACTTTCGCACTTATAGCTGTACAGTGTCGAAGCATACTCATATCCAGCTTTGCGAATAGCTTCACGAACCTTTTCTAGCATTGATTGGTCAATCATGATTTTTCCCTTTCTGTATAGGCATTGAATCATGCGAATAGCTGAACATTCAGGCTTTCTTAATCAAAATGATAACAATTATGCGGAGAGGCGGGATAAAAATCAATTATTTTTGGTTTTGCAGTTCCGAATCAATTTCCAATCAGCATCTATCTGGTGTTTATTTTGCTTTCTCATACTTGTATCATCTGAACAGGGCACAAAACACCTGTTCACTGCTGTGACCATGTTCCTGCCCACCTTAAGACTCTTTCCTGCTGTCCATATAAAATGCTACCCAGTGATTACTTTCCTTTGACTCCGGACATGTGGCTATCAAGGGCAGTATTTGATGCCATGACGCCCATTGATCGTTTTTTGACCTCAGACACGGGACTCCGGACTCGGGATTTTGATTTGTCGGACAAGTCGGTGGGCAGCTGGCAGTGGACAGTGGGCAGTTTCTAAGCAGACGCAGGATTATCTCACGCAGAGACGCAGAGAACGCAGGGCTTGGGAGGCGCAAGATTAGCCACGAACCACACTAACTACACGAACAATGGGGGAGAAGGCGCAGCAAGCTGCGGGTCCGACTTCCACAATGCGAGTACGGAGCCTCGCGGTCCCAGGTGCCCATCTGACACGGCGGTTTGCGGAGAAACGCGCCCTACCTTGCACAGCAGCCATGCTGTGCAATTTCGTGCCATTGCCACAGATGATAGGGTTGGAAAATTTAAATATCAGACATTTTTTGGCTTGGATTTTTTAAAATTGTAGTCCATAATTGGCTTGGATTTTTTAAAAACAGGAGTGAGAAAATGAATTATATGCCACGTAACATTGATTCCGATTTGACTCTCTGGGCGGGTCTGCCTGCAAACGAACGTCATCCGTTGCTGGTGCGCGGTGCCAGGCAAGTCGGAAAGTCTTCTTCCGTGCGTAATATGAGTAACCTTTTTGAGAACTTTGTTGAACTCAATCTGGAACAGCATCGTGACGTACATGTTGCTTTTGAAGGAACTCTTGATCCGGTTGAAATTTTACGCCGACTCTCTGTGATACTTGGACGCCCAATTACACCGGGCAATACTCTGCTTTTTTTAGACGAAGTACAATCATGCCCCGGAGCACTTGAAGCGTTACGTTATTTTTACGAACAATTGCCTGTTCTGCATGTAATCGCTGCCGGGTCGTTGCTGGAGTTTGCTTTAGAGGAAATTCCATCATTTGGCGTCGGCAGAATCCGCTCCCTGTTTATGCAACCTTTATCGTTTGGTGAATTCATGGTGGCCTGTGGCGAAAATTTGCTTTGGGAGGAAATCTGCTCGGCTTCACCGACCAGACCTCTTCTTAAGGTTTTTCACGACAAGAGCCTGGAGTTATTGCGCCAGTTTCTGCTTGTAGGAGGAATGCCCAAATCTGTCGCTACCTATATCAGGGCACGTGATATGCTTGAGGTTATGCAAATTATTGATGACCTTGTCATATCATTCCAGGCGGACTTTGCAAAGTACAAGCGCAGGATACCATCTTTATTGTTGCGCGAAGTGTTTGAATCGGTAGCGGCACAGGCCGGGGGCAAATTTGTTTTTACCAAGGCTGCCAATACAACCATCTATAGCGTCAAGCAAGCAGTCAGCCTCCTGACTATGGCAGGACTGGTGTTACCGGTGATCTCGACCGCTGCAAATGGTGTTCCATTGGGTGCCGAAGCCAATCACAGCAAAGTTAAAATGCTGTTGCTTGACACTGGGTTTACACAGAGGTTGCTTGGGCTCGATCTGACTGCCGCCTTGTTTTCAAATGACTTTACGGTCATCAACAAGGGGGCAATTGCAGAGCAGTTTGTCGGTTTGGAACTGAAAAAAGCATCTTCTGTTTACTCGCCTGAAAATCTGTATTACTGGTGCAGGGAGGACAAAAAAGGAAATGCAGAAGTTGATTACGTGGTTGCGCGCGATGGCGCAGTGATCCCGATTGAGGTCAAATCAGGCGGAAGGGGTTCCATGCAAAGCATGAGGTTGATGATGGAGATGAAAAAGATTCACCGGGGGGTACGAACCTCACTTGAGAATTTTGCGTGCTATGATGGCATTGAGGTATGGCCGCTTTATGCAATAAGTAATTTGCGTTGAAACAGTTGTAACAGGATATGGTGTCCCGAACATGACGTAAGGCGGACACAGACAGGAATGTCTGTGCTACAGTGTGTGACAGTGTGCGAAAAGCAAGTAGAACCCGAGCAGGCGCTCAGGGCTCCCAGGCACCCATCTGCCACGGCGGTTTGCGGAGAAACACGCCCTACCTTGCTCAGCTGACACGGCGGTTTTGGAAAAACGCGCCCTACCCCACCGAGCAGGTGCGAATCACAACTTGAGTTGCGTTGTAAATATCTATATAATGCCGCAAGTCAACATGAACACGGAAAGAAAAGACAGTTCTAACAGTAATGCCCGCACCGGTGGTCCGGCTGATGAGGTCGCATCCGCATGTGCCTGCCTCAGTAACGGCGGGATGCTTTCAATTATTATGCCCGTGTTCAATCTCGGCAAGACGATTTATGACAATATAAAGAGGGTACAAAGCATTTTCAATGATGTGATACCGTTCGAAATCGTGCCTGTAGATGATGGAAGCAAAGACGATACACGGTCCGAAATAGAACGCTCAGCAAATGACTACCCCAACACTGTAAAACCTGTTTTTTCTCCGGTAAACGGGGGTAAAGGCTCAGCATTGGCACAGGGGCTATCTAAAACATCCGGCACGCATATACTTCTTCTCGATGGAGACCTGGATTTAAACCCGAGTCTTGTCTGGAATTTTTTTGACATTATGCGCAATGAGAATGCCGATATCGTAATCGGTTCAAAAATGCACCCCGAATCGAAAATCGATTACCCCCTGAGACGCCGGATTGCAAGTTTTGTATATTACGGAATTGTGAAAATACTGATAGGTCTGCCCGTTCATGATACTCAAACAGGAATGAAACTGTTTACACGGGAATCTCTTGAATATGCTTTTTCACGAATGCTAGTAAAGCGCTTTGCTTTTGATTTGGAGGTTCTCTCCATCGCATGCAGTAATGGGTATAAGATAGCGGAAGCTCCTGTTGAGCTTGATTTCGGCAATAAATCCGGAAGCCTGACACTGGCGAACATTCGTCAGGTAATGACAGACACTATGGCGATTTTTTACAGGCTGAAGATCCTGCGATACTATGAAACGCTTGAGCCGTACAGAATGCCTGATATTCCGCCTCGTGTCTCTATTGTGATAGCCTGCCCATCCGTCTCAAAGATGCTCGAAACATGCATTGACGGAATTGAAAAACAGGAATACCCCGATCTGGAAGCTATTGTGCTGCCCGATGAACCGTCAGGGCGAAACTGGCAGCAGTTCGTCAGGGAAATACCAACAGGCAAGGTGCGTCCGGCAGAAAAACGCAATATGGGGATCAGGGCTGCAACAGGTGAGATTGTGGCGTTTCTTGATGATGATGCTGTTCCACTCGAAGGATGGCTCGAAAATGCAATTCCATATTTCACGAATCCGGATATAGGCGCAGTGGGAGGTCCTGCTATAACTCCGCACGATGACCCATTTATGGCAAGAATGGGAGGACGCATTTACAATAATTTCTTTGTTTCAGGGCAATATCGAAGACGGTATACGCCGACACGTGTGTGCGAAGAGGACGACCTGCCGAGCGGCAATCTGTTCGTTCGCAAAGAAAGTGTGGAAAAGCGCGGCGGCTTCGATACAAACTACTGGCCCGGTGAGGACACCATCCTTTGCCTCGGTGTAGTACATAAGCTAAAGCAGCGCATGATTTATGATCCGAGGGTACTGGTAACTCATCACAGACGCCCGCTTTTCCTGCCCCATTTACGTCAGATCGGACGCTATGCCAGACACCGCGGCTTTTTCTGGAGGAGATTTCCGGAAACATCGCGACGCTTCTCATATATGATACCGAGTCTGTTTCTGATGGGAGTTATTGCAGGTCTGCCACTGAGCTTTGTACACCCTGTTTTCAAATGGATTTATATTTGTACTTTATCCCTGTATTTCCTGCTGACTTTTCTTTCAACACATTATCTGCGAAATCTGTCGGGATGGATTATAACCTGGATTGGTGTTGCAGCTACGCACCTGACGTACGGGGCATGTTTTCTGTCGGGATTGTTTTCGCATAAAATGAATGAGGAAGTGAAATCGTTTGACCATTATTCGGAATCGGAAAAAAAATAATGAAAATTCTTGTCGGATATGCACCACTGAAATCGGATAAAGGTGTACCATTACTTTCTCAAAACAGGCAGTTCCAGTGGTTCAGCAAACCAACGTACGTTTATCCGATGGTGCCGGCTTCAGCTGCTACTCTTCTTAAAAGCAGGGGGCACGATGTATATTGGGTTGACGGCATAGCGGAAGGATTGACGCCGGAACAGTTCAGGGAACGCTACAGGGAAACAGATGCCGAGATTTTTCTGCTGGAAACGAAGACTCCTGTCATAAAAATGACGTGGCAGATTGTCGATGAACTGAAGGAACTTCTGCCCTCGTGCCGCATAGTTCTTTGCGGAGATCATGTGACGGCGATGCCGGAAGAAACTCTTGAAAACTGCAGCGTTGACTACGTACTGTGCGGTGGGGATTATGATTTCTCCCTCGCCGGACTTGTGGAATCGCTTGAAAATGGGACACCTGTACCTGCAGGATTCTGGTGGCGCGATGAGGATGGAACTTTCCAAACGAGCGGGAAGTTCGATCTCGGCTGCAACGACCTTAACGACCTGCCGCCCATTGATCGCGAACTGACGCAATGGAAGCTTTACAGCACAGAAAACGGCAATTTCCGAAGAACGCCCGGCACATATACAATGGCTGGGAGGGATTGCTGGTGGGGTAAATGCGATTTCTGCTCATGGACAACTATTTTTCCTCAATGGCGCACACGGTCTGTCGAAAAAGTGCTCGATGAAATCGGAGACCTGATAGAACGCTACGGGATTAAGGAAATATTCGACGATTCCGGAACCTTTCCTGCCGGCAAGTGGCTGAGGGAGTTTTGCGACGGCATGATAGAGCGCGGATATAATAAACGCGTTGTGCTTGGTTGCAACATGATTCCCGGCGTACTTGCATTTGAACAATATAATCTAATGGCGAAAGCAGGCTTCAAATTTGTGCTCTTCGGTCTCGAATCGGCATCGGAAAAAACTCTGGAGCGGATAAACAAATGCCCCGCTGCCAAAAATGTGGAAGAATCCATGCGCCTGGCAAGAAAAGCCGGATTACGCCCGCACGTTACATGCATGGTTGGATACCCCTGGGAATCTTATGAAGACGCAAAGCGTACTGTTGAGCTCACACGTTCACTGTTCAACAGGGGCTGGATTGACACCCTGCAGGGGACAATTGTAATACCGTATCCGGGAACACCTCTATTTGACGACTGCAGAAAAAACGGCTGGCTGAGAACGGAAGACTGGGATCGCTACGATATGCGTGAGCCCATTATGAAGACGAATATCCCTGATGAAGAAATCTTCGCCCTTATCCGCAAGCTCTACACATCGTTTTTAACACCGAAATTTATTTTCCGGCAGCTTCTTTCCATTCGAAGCATGTCTGATATAGCATATCTCTGGAAGGCGGGTTTGCGTGTATTGGGTCATTTGTTTGATTTTCATGGACACGCTTCCAAATAAATGAGATAATGCGCCCAACTTTTTTATAATAGAAATTTCTAAAATAGTCTCATTAAAACTGTGACTGAAGTTGCAATTCGTTAAATAACGAAGAATAAGGTGCATATAAAGTGAACGCATTACCCAAAAACTTATCTGAATTACTTGAAAACGGCGTATTCGAACCATCTCTGAAGGCCGCTACCAAGGAGGGAATCCTGGCGGAGATAACTGATGCGCTCATCTCCAATGGAAAAATTTCTGAAAGTGAACGTGAAAAAGTATACCGGGCTTTGGTAGATCGCGAAGCAAAAATGTCTACAGGCATGCAGTACGGCGTCGCAATTCCTCATGCCCGTACGGACGCGGTTGAAGAACTCGTTACAATTGTTGCCCTGGCACCCAGAGGCGTGATTTTCGGTTCGCTTGACGGAGCTTTGTCTACAATTTTTGTCGGAACGTTAAGTCCTCTTGATGATGCAAACTCGCATATTCGGTTCCTGGCTGAAGTTAGCAGACGTCTGTCAAACCGCAAGATCCGAGAGGAACTGCTTGGCGTAAAAAATAAAGAAGAACTGATTGCCACAATCTGTGGAGAATAGTTTATAAGTTTCCATACTACAATATTCGGCTCAACTGAAAATCAGAAAAGCAAACGAAGTCGATTAATCATTTGGAATTAGTATAATGAAAACTGAAAGCTGTTTCGTGGACGAAGCGGTGGAAATGCTTTTGAACCTGCGCAAAGCTGTTCCGCTGGTACACTGTCTGACGAATGATGTAGTTGTGAATTATGTTGCCAATTGCCTTCTTGCAATTGGCGCAGCACCTGCTATGATACCGGATAAAAATGAGGCGGCACAATTTGCTGCTGTAGCCGGAGCCCTCCTTGTCAATGTGGGAACAATAACAGAGCCGCAGGCGGAAGCAATGCGTGCTGCCGTGGAGTCTGCAAACAATGCCGGACGCCCCTGGGTTCTTGACCCTGTTGCAGTTGGTGTTTTATCGCTGCGGACGTCTCTTGCAAACGAACTCAAGATGAAAAAACCCTCACTCATAAGGGGAAATGCTTCGGAAATTATAGCACTTGCCGGGATGGAGGCGACAGGTCGCGGCGTGGACAGCACCGCCTCAATGGACGCTGCACACGATGCAGCTGTTTCACTTGCGCGTGAAACAGGCGCCACGGTTCTGGCAACAGGACCGGTTGATATTGTTGTAACAGAAGGCAGACAAACTGTAAGGATATCTAACGGAACTCCAATGATGACCCGTGTAACAGGTGTTGGATGCGCCCAGGGCGCCATAGGCGCCGCACTCGTTTCTGTATCTGCCGACACCCACTCTGCAGGTGTGGCGACGGCACTCCTGATGGCTGTTGCCGGGGATATAGCCCTTGAAAACGCAGTACGTCCGGGTTCATTTCAAATAGCACTTCTTGATGCGCTTGATGCCCTCGATGAAAACGAAATCCGGCAGAGAGCGAAAATAAGCTTATGATACCGCTAGAAAAATACGCCATATATCTCGTAACTGATGAGCCTTCTCGCTATAAGGGTGATTTTGTAGAGGCTGTTGAGGAGGCAATAGACGGCGGCGTAACGCTCGTACAGTATCGTGATACGGAATCGAGCGGCAGAATAATGTACGAAAGGGCGATACGCCTGAGAGACATGCTTGTTTCGCGCGACATACCGCTGATAATCAACAACTATGCGGATCTGGCACTCGCTGTGGAGGCGGATGGCATTCACGTCGGGCAGTCAGACATGCCCGTTGAAGTTGTGCGCAGAATTGCAGGCAGCAAAATAACTGTCGGGCTTTCGATAACAAATATGGAAGAAGCCAGAACAATACAATCGCGCAGCGAAATTGACTACGTCGGCATAGGACCTGTTTTTGATGCTACGAAAACAAAAGCCGATGCTGCGCCGGGAATGGGACTGGAAGGCTTTAAACAAATCCGGCACGAATTGTCAGATCTTCCGGCTATAGCGATTGGAGGCATAACACTCGAGCTAGCCCAGTCGATTATTTCAGCAGGGGCTGATGGGCTCGCAATTGTTTCTGCTTTTTCCAAAGCAGAATCTCCCCGCAAAGTTGCGGAGAGATTTGCTGCATATTACCGCGCCGGTACAGCCACCTGAACCTTAAAAAACCCTGCCGGTTCAACGAAGGTATCTATAACCTCCATGTTTTCCGGCGGAGTAGCGGCTATACCTGAACGGAATAGAGAATATTCACCGTTCAGGGTATCTGCTCTTAAAACGGTATAGACTCTCCCTTCTACGCTTGGCCAGGTCAAGATAATTGCTTCTTCCGGAATGGGAGACGTATTGTTTAAAATATCTTTTATGGAGAAGAATGAGTTCGGGTCGTTAGGATCGGTTCCCGCTATATATTCTGCCATATTGGTCAGTCCATCCCCATCCGGATCTGCATCCGGATCAACACCGCCTGCATTTAGGAAATGATAACGCTCCCAATCATCGGGAAGCCCGTTTCGATCATAATCATTCGGATCAGGCATCTTCAGTTCGTCGCTAACGGGAGCAAAGCGGAAAGCATCGGCTATAACATAGTAACCATTATTACCAATAGTGAGGAGCCTCACACTTTCGGTACCGTCACCGGCAAATCGCTCTATGGCAACTGTGTTCCACAGACCGGTATTTACCGTCATGTTTGCGTAATTGGTAGTTGTTCCATAGGATGTTGCTATTTCAATAGCAGCTTTCGTTGTACGGTCTTTTTCACCATTCCACATAAGTTGAACGCAATACATGGAGTTTGACTCCAGCGGAGGTGTATAACGTACCCACATGTTTTCATCTTCAATTTTTTTGCTGTGCAGATAGTCCGGTCCATAGCGTGTTGATTCATATGAACTTAACTCCCATGGTCCCGATACTTCGGCATCAAGGTTATCCACATAAATCCATTCTTCGTCCGGGATATCCGGCTGTACTAACTGGACTTTACGCGCCGGCCACACGCCACCGACCCTCAATTGAAGTTCCTGTGTTTTTGCCGGACTTCTGTATATATCGCGCGGCAGACAGTCGTATTTCTTGCATAATGCGGCTGCATACCCGACTGCAACGCCCATTTGTCCACCCGTATTCATTACTCGCAAGCTGCCGAAAGCAACGTGAGTGCAGCTTATATTTCTGCCCGCCATAAACAGGTTTCCCACATTACGTGAATAGAGCGAACGGAATGGGAAATACCAGGATCCCACAGCTGTCTGGGTACAACCTGCCCTGTAATTGGTGTTCGGCAAATAATAGTGCAGATCAATGGGCCAGCTTGCCGTTCCTACAGCATCCTCAAACCATACCTTGCTCTGAACATCTGACTGTGTAACGATATAGTCGCCCATAAGTCGGCGTGATTCACGTTTCCCTGCAACATACGGCACCCAGGTAAACTTTCGCTTGGGTTGAAGTTTATGGGCATTGTAGAAGTTCCCGAAAATGGCACGCAGCAGACGATCGCGAAGTTCCTCTGCGTCATAAATTGTATTTTCATCCGCTCCGAGACCCGCCTCCCATGTCCAGTCACCCTTGGTTTCATTGGCAGTTCCGCTGACCATCAACGCCCAGGGCACCTCGGGGAATGATGTATTTTCTTCGGCGAGAGTTGTCGTCCACAGCAGGCTGTTACCCATGCATGAACCATCCGCCTGTACAGGAGCAAGTGATTCATTGAATTCCGCTCTTGCTTCACGTCCCATACGGAAATCTGCTCCCGCCCAATAACCGACCCAGCCGTCACCAGTGCAATCGGCAAAAACAGGTGCTGAAAAACGCAACCTTTCTCCGGTACGCACATCACGTGCATCCACATAAGCTATTGTGCCGTCTTCATTTGTTTCTGCGCCATAAGCCCGCCATCCTGTAAAAATTGATATGCCGGGGATGGCACTGACATAATCCATTCTGTTTGTATCGCATATATGGGCTCCGGAATGACCGTTCTCATAAGTATTGCGAACACTTGCCACTATTGAATGACGGTAATCACCATTAGTGCGAATACGTATTTCTCCGCTGGCGTTGCCGCCCAAAACATCTCTATCCTGTATAATCGCTACTTCAAGCCCCTGCTGGGCAGCAGCAATTGCGGCACACGTACCGGCTATGCCCCCGCCGACAACAACAAAATCATATTCGCCGGCACTATCAGGCTCAACCGCATTATCACCTCGTTGAACAGCACGCCAGGCATCCAGTGAAAGACCTTCTTCCGGAGGTGCCGGAGCAGCCAGATCTGCAGTAAAGTATATAGCATCACACCGACCGTTAAAACCGGTCAGGTCATGCAGTGCAACCGATACTACCTCGTCAGTTGTTGTGAATACCCCGGCATCAAACCAACCCCATGCGGGCGGGTTCGTACCGCAGAGATTCTCAAGAGCATCGCCGTTTACAATCACCTGGAAACGACCGGGCTTATCCTCGCCCGTATAGTCAGGAGTCCAGTCGCGTGTTCTTACCCATGCCCTGTATTCTCCAATCGGCAAAAATGTTTCTGTTACAGCATCTTCTACAGGAACGCCCCTTCCATGAGCATTCAGATACGGGGAACCCATTGTAGGAACAAACTGGGTATCCAGCACCCAGCCGCCGTAGTCGTTGAATGCCTCTGCTTCCAATAACACAGAACTTGGAAGCGGGTCCTCCGTAGTAACAAATCTCCAGACGGCACCAGTGGCAGTATTTAATGCGCCCACAGTGTCAACACGCCAATAGTACTCATTGCCAAGCCCGAGAAATCCTGCTAAGTAACTTGAATCAGTCAACTCAGAGGCTACAAGATCCGAGTCGTCCAGTTCTTCTGATGTGCCTAGGTACACATTTACATAGAGAGCTTGATTATCATGATTCCATCTAAAAACGGGGGCATATGAAACATCCGCAGCATTATCTCCGGGAAATGGATTTGACGCAGCACCCACGGGCTCCAACGGAGGATACTGCTCCTCTACACCCCAAAATTCAATTTCTGAAATCGACAAATAATCTGTGGCGCCATTATTGTCCGGGCAGTCGAATCTGTACGCACGGTAACGAACCGGTTCGTCGAGAGGAAACGCTTTCGTCTGCCCTGCACTTGTCCAGGTAATATTGCTTTGCACGTCAATAACCGTCCAGGTCTCTCCATTATCATTGGAGCCGCTCAAAGAAAAATTTCTGGGAAAACGTCCTACAGTATCCCATTTTACATCAGAACCGGATATTATTCGATATTCCGAGATTGCGGCGCCGAAGTCGGGATTTAAGCGATATTCCAGCCAGGCAGGCATATTGGGAACTGTGACAAGCCATCTGCTGGCAGTGTCGTTCGAAATGCCATCGAAAGCCTTGCTCGGAGAATATGACGCCGTTCCGGAAGCATGGAATGGACCTCCCGTAACAGTGCCGTTCCCGAGAGTCGAAACTCTGATGTTTTCAGACAACGCCTCCACAGAAAATAGGGATATAAAAACAACAATTGCTGATAATGAAAACAATGATACTTTTCTCATATTGTTTAAGCTCCTGCATTATTATAACTTGTACGCCTGGCACCGGCAGGTGTCATTATTAAACAGACAGTACTCGCACCGAGAGGCGAAAACTTGCGGTTAATTGTATAAAAAACAGGTTGTTAAGTCAAAATCTTGTTTTCAGCCGCAAATCGCCGTGGATGATGCGTGTTGGGCTAAGGAACCGCAAATGTAGGATAGGCATTCCTGCCTGTTCCGGGTTGCTGAGAAAGGTAGGGCGCGTTTCTCCGCAAACCGCCGTGGCTACTTTTGTTTGGCTGCCAGAACCGGCACAACCTCAATCTCAAGCCCGAGATCAAGCGGCAGATTTGGCGGGAACCGCTTGCGTGACATGCGCTCCAGCTTGCTTGGGCGCGACAATGCTTTTTCCAGGCGTTTACGCAGAACTTCGGTAGGACTGCTTTCAAAAATTCTCGCCAGGTTCTTGATGTCTGCGTCCAGGGCCGGGATGGTAATATTGTAAGCAATCGCCAAACCGTCTGAATACTGCCTGAAATCAAGATCGCATCTGAGCTCCATCTTTTTAATTTTAGCCGTGGTGCTTACAGAGCCTATATTTTCCTTTATCCTGAATTTCACCTTGCCGGTGGCATTCCCTTCTATGCGCCGGAATGTGATAGGGCGCCGCAATTCCCGTTGTGGAACCTCTGAGGCTAGACTCACTGTGTCAAAGTGTATCCACAAAATCGTTTCATAATGACCTAAAAAGTATTTTCTGCGTTTTTTCCGATTTGTAAAAGAGCCCTCAAAATCAAGCGCCTCGTTTACGAGATCGGACGGCAAAGTTACTGCCAAATGCGGATTTTCGGAAGCAGATGTTATATTTATTGTTATCGGCAACTCAATTGCTTCGAGATCTTCGTCCATCCGGAAGTTTGTAACTCCTCTTATGGTGTAATTCTCCGGAATCAGGCCCGGTGGAATAAGCCAGCTTCTTATGCCAAGCAATTCGTGTGCTGATTTATATATTCGTTTGCGGCTCACCGTCAGTGTGGCACCTATCGGAGCAGGCTTCACCCCTGATCTGCCATGATATTTGAGGCTGAATC
>JAAZFF010000084.1 GCA_012511845.1 Lentisphaerota bacterium | reverse complement strand
CGCGGTACGTCCGGAAATTGAAGTGATCGACGTACCATTTGTCCGGACGCGCGGCTAGTATGAAGATCCTTTTAAAAGTGCCCCACCCAGTTATGAGCGTCTCGTTGCCGGTGTGCAACGGCAGGCTCCGGTTGCGGTGAACGCTCCATATATCGAGCTTAATGCGGAAAAAGGGACATTTATAGTTGGCGGCTGTGATGATGTCCACTTGTCGGCTACGGAGTTTGCGGTGATATGGTTGCTGTTAAAAGGTGATATGGCTATTGGCGAAACCATCATGTCATGGAAAAAAAGCCGGGAGGCCGGCTTTGAAAACAACTGGCTGGACAGGCTGTCGGGAAGTTCCCGGTTTACCTATGAGGACAGCTTGTGCGATGATGTGACCAAATGTATGTCTGACACACGCAAGAAAATTAGAAAACACTTTTCCCTGAAAGCGTTTGTAGATGCGTTGGTGCCAAAACGTAATAGAGCACCATCATTTCCCAAAGGGAAGATAAAATTTAAGGGCGCTGACCCTTTTTCGGATATCCGTGGATATCCGAAGTAACCATCCTGCAGAGAGAAGTTGCTATAGTAGTGCTAACAAAGGAGAGAAAAGATGTCTGAAAATGCACAGGAATTATGGAAGATCAAACTAATGGCATTATTGCACGATGCACCGGATAAATGTTTTGATATAGCCAATCATGAAGCTACTGCAAAAACATATCAGATAGCCGCAGGATTTACCCATCAGGAGCATGCAGACAAGCTGTCAAATTCAGTTAAACCAGCAGATTGGTTCGCATCAGCAGCGGAACGATTTGTTTTTCCACAGAGAAAGTGTGCCCACAATTTTGTGGAAGACCCCTGCTTTATTCATCCGCTGTCTTCGGTGAAATATACTTTTTCTGATGGATTTACTGCAAAAGCGGGTGCTTATAGTGAGGCAATTCAAAGTGCTGTTAACGGAGTCCCCGACAACAACTGGCATCAAAAGTTTTTCCTTTATTGGAGAAGATGGTTGGAGAATGCGACGGCAAAAAGTCCCGACCTGGCTTTTCTGCCTGCGGACACACGAATCCCTGACCATACTATCTGGACACATATGTCGCTTGCTTCTGCATTGGCTCCTTGCATTGAAAGTAAAGAAGCCAAACCTGAATTGCTGATGATGCAGTTGGGCCCTGTTCAGGACTTTATTGCGCAGGCCCGGTCAAGTAGGGATTTGTGGTCTGGTTCATATCTTATTTCCTGGTTGATTGCCCATGGTCTGAAAGCTATTACGGATGAGATAGGACCTGATGCTGTAGTCTTTCCGTCTCTGCGTGGCAACGGTATCTTTGATGCACTTCATCATAAAGAATTTTATAATACACCATGGAAGCATGGAGATGATGGAAAGACCCAGACTACCTGGGAGCGTCTGCTGGCAGATAAGGGCGACTGGGATAAAATGGCAGACTGGATTTTGACCCCCACACTACCTAACAGGTTTTTTGCCATCGTTCCACCAGATCGTAGCGAAGAGTTGGCTAACAAGGCCGCTACTGCCATTCGCAACGAGCTTTGTACTATTGGCGAAGCTGTCTGGCAGTGGCTTGCGGCAAATGGTGCTAAAGAGGCGTGGTTAGGACGTTGGAAGAGTCAAATCAGAGCTTTCCCGGAGATAACCTGGGCAACACAAAAGTGGTTAACCAGAGGTAAGTGTTTGCAAGAGGCGGAAAAGCTGCCGCAAGATAAAGATGATTTGGTAGGGGTTGCTGGTCGTCTTAAAGAGATGCTTAAGCTGGCAGAAGAGAAGCTGCCTCAGGCTGATCGTGATTTGCGTTACTATACCGATAAAGAAAGCAAAAAGCATCTTAACAACTCGGGACTGCTCTGGTCGGCTCATTACGCTCTACTGGACGCCAAGCTGGCGGCACGGCGTAATACGCGAAATTTTGCCAAATGGGATTCGATTGATAGTAGTGCAAACGTAAAAGATTCACTCTCCGGCAAAGAGGAGTGTATCGGAGATGAGGAGTTTTGGAAAAATCTGACTGAAAATCACAAAAAGATATTTACCGCTTCATCACATCGATATGCTGCCATGAATTTGATCAAGCGTCTTTGGTGTCATCCTGAGGCTGACATCTCTTATCTGGCAGATAAACTTGGTTTGAAACATGAAATTTTCAAACGCTCGGTACGTAGCGACTCAACGCAGGATATTGCAAAACGGAACAAACGTATTGGGGGTAGCGAGTCGTCTCCATATATTGCCATCATTGCCATGGATGGCGATGAGATGGGTAAGTGGATCTCCGGTGCTAAAACACCTGAGTTTATGAAACAACTCGCACAGAAAGCTAATACGTATTTGTCTGCGTTAATGGGAACAGACAAATTGCAACGCTTGCTTACACCTTCCTATCACCTGCAGTTTAGCGAAGCTTTGGCTAACTTTGCCATGCATAAAGCCAGGGAGGTTGTGGAGGAGCATTGTGGTGATTTACTGTATGCCGGCGGTGATGACGTATTGGCGATACTGCCTTCGACAAGAGTAATTGAGTGTGCCCAAAAACTGCGTAAAGCATTCCGTCTAGACTATGATGGATGCTTGCTTTTGCCTGGAGAAAAATGTGAAGTTTCCTGCGGCATTGCTGTAGGGCATATGAACGCTCCGCTGCAGATGCTGGTAAAAGAAGCACAAGAAGCAGAGAAACGTGCCAAACAGGAATATGGGCGGGCGGCAGTGGCTATTAATGTTTACAAGCGTTCAGGAGAAATTATCAAGTGGGGCTGCAAATGGGAAAGCTGCGCATTGGACCTGATGGCAGAGGTTTCACAGTTGAGCAGTGATGAGAAGTTAAGCGGCAGATTCCCATATGCGCTGGCAGCATTGTTGCAGCCGTATGACCTTGAGAAGAGTGATACTGCAGATTTGGTTGCCATGAAAAGTGTAATTGAGAAAGAGGTAGAGCATGTTCTGTCGCGGCAGGGTGCAAACCTTGGAAGTGACAAGGAAGGACTGGCAAACAAAATAAGTACCTGGTTGGAAGAGTGCTGGGCAACAACGAGCGTTGAAGGAAATGTTTCCGAACCACGGCCGCAGGATTTTATCAATCTTTTTCTGGTAGAAACCTTTATGAACAGAATGAGAGGAGAGGCATAAGCAATGCGATTAAAACACAACTTTAAAATGCTCCCGCGTGACTTGCTGTTTATGCGCGATGCGCGACCGATGGAGGCATCAGATGCCGGTCTGGGTGCCAATTGGCCGCGTCCGGATCAACTGTGGAATGCCCTGATCAACGCTTTTCACCGCGAATGGGATGGTGCACAGGAGTGGGAAGGGATTATACACGAAAAAAAGGACTGCGATAAAAATAAAGATTCTTCATTTCGTTTTGGTAGTTTACAGTCTGTAGGACCATTTCCTTTTTACAAAGATCAACTCTTTCTGCCGATGCCGCTTGATCTAAATATGAGGCTGGTTGAGTGCAAGGGGACAGATTTACCATCTCCATTGAAGTATGCATTTTTGGTTAAAAAGCTGGGAAAAACAAACCTCCCTCCCTGGATAACTTTGCAACAATATCAAAAATATCAAGAAAACAAATTGGAGTTGTCTGAGTTAGGGGAACAAAATGAACTGTATTATGCAGAGCGCAATATCGGCATAGAGATTGATTCTGACAGTGGGACTACGGTCGAAAGCAAGCTCTACCAGGCTGAGTATTTGCGTCTTGAACGCGGGGTGTCGCTTGCTTTTTGGGCTGAGTGCGAACTGAAAAAACGTGGCGGCAATGAGGTAACTGACGTTTTCGAGAAATTCGGATTCAAGCGCAAGATTGTCTTTGGCGGGCAACAGGGAGTTGCTGAGCTGGAAAAAACTTCGACGCCATTTCCGTTGCCTGAAGCTGTTGTAACAGGTTCGTTACTGCGCTGGACGCTGATAACACCGGCGCTGTTTAACAACGGCTGGTATCCTGACTGGGTGGCAAACGATGGCAATGTGATGTTGCGCAATATAAATCGAGAACCCGGTGAGTCACGCCACGAGTGGAAACGACGGCAGGCTGAAGCACCTTATATCGGCGGCAGACTGATTGCGGCACGGGTGGGCAAGCCAGTTGCTTTTTCGGGATGGGACCTGAATGTTGGCGGTCCCAAACCCACCAGGCTGGCAGTACCCGCCGGTTCCTGCTACGTATTTGAGTGTGAGTCGAGGGACAAGGCTCAGGAACTGGCAGACTTGCTGCACGTACGTCCTCGCAGCACAGAGGATGGAGCCAAAGGTTATGGCTACGGCGTGTGTTCCACAATTGAGTTTGAATAAAAAAAACGGAAAAGTTTAAACCTGGAAATTTCAACAATTACAACAATTAAGGAGAATAAAGAATGAAACAGAAAATCCTGTCAATATTTACCCGCACACCGTTGCACGTTGGTGCCGGTTCATCAGTCGGAGCTGTTGATCAGCCCGTCATCCGCGAACGCCACACCCGCTTCCCGGTGATTCCGGGCAGCAGTATAAAGGGAGTGCTGCGTGATGATTTTGGAAACGATGAAGCTATCCGTGATATATTTGGCGAACAAGATTTTGCAGGGAGCATTTCATTTGGAGAAGCACATCTTGTGGCCTTTCCTTTACGGTCGGCTAAAGCAGCTTTTGCCTTTGCGGTATCGCCCCTGACATTGCAGCGTTTTGCCCGTGACGCATGTTTCAATCTGGAGGTACCTGAAAACATTGAAAATATGACTTGTCTCGCCAGTGACGGGGTGGTTATAGATGATACATCAGTTGTTTTAGAAGAGTACTGTTTCAAAAAAGCGGGTGAATTTCCGAAGGAGTGGGCAGAGAAACTAACAGGTTTATTGGACGATGCTGTACTTTCAGGTTCTGGTAACCGTTTTATTTTAATTTCAGACTCAGATTTGAGTCATTTTGCTCAACACGCCTGCCAGATATCGCAACATGTGCGCATTGATGATGAAACAGGGACTGCGGGGACTGCGGAAGGTAGTGGACTTTTCAATGAAGAGACAGTGCCATCAGAAACTTTGTTTTACGCCTCTTTGGGCATTTTACGCGAAACCCCATCAGTGGAGGGTTTTATTGAGCACCTGACATCAGAGTCATTAATTCAGTTCGGAGGCAAGGGAACCACCGGTCTAGGTTACTGCACAACTAAAATAATATCATAACGAACAGGAAGGAGAATTTACATGCAAAATCTTGAACAGGTTAGGGCGCGGAACGCTTTGCAGTTTGCAAAATCAGCTGGAGATCGTGTTGTTGGAGAGCAAGGTGGAGAAGTAATAAAGAAAATTTCTCCCACTATAATAAATCATGGACTTCTTGCCGCAATAGCGTACTCTTTTACTGAAAGAGAAGGGTGGCAATTGGTGTTTGACGCCATTGCGAAACATTTGAGTTCACCACACATCGCTATTGTTCCTACTCAAGTCAATAATAGATCCGAGTTGATTGCTTATCTGATTGGACCTAGCACTACCAGTGAAATTCTGAAACGAGCAACCACAGAGACAATTGCCTGGTTAGAATATGCTAGGCGCTTTGTAATAAAACCTTAATTATGCCACAAATACCAATTACTGCAGATGTAGCAAAAGCTGTTGGCCACTTCGCAGAACGCGTTGAAAACCGCAGTCTGCTGCTTGACAAGTTTGTGCTCCATAAACCCTGGCCAGTTGAAAATGACGAAAGAGGCAGACCGGTAAAGTGGGATGATGCCAGTCGCTGGAGCTTCATGCGCATAGCTGACCAATCCCAACAACTACTTATTAATGAACAAAAAACACTTAATCAAGGAGCTCGGGGAAGGAATATTTCACTAGAAAATAAAAAGAAAAAAACTGCACAAGCCATAATAGCAAGGCAGTTGGCAAATGTCAGATGGGACAGTAAAGAGTTAGAAGAGTTGCGGGCAAGTCATACACGGAACTTTGTTTTGATGCTTAAAAAAACAATGCCTGAAAACCACATAACCGTAATAGGGCAACTGGAAGGGAGAATGGCAATTAATCTTTCTGACAGCTTAATCCAAAATGCAGGTATTGCTTTGGATAGGCTCTTTGGTATGCCTTACATTCCAGGCAGCGCTATAAAGGGCGTCTGTAGGCATGCAGCTATAAATGAAATTAAATCAATTAATGACCCTGCTGAACTTAAAAAAGTTTTTCAAGTTTTTCAACAAGTGTTTGGAACAACTGAATCTGACTTTAGACAGGATAAACAGTTACACAAATTCGTTGATATTCTATCAGGCTCTGATGCAAAAACATTAAAAGGCAGAGTTGACTTCTTGGCAGCTCACCCCATAACCGGAGCCAAGATTACTGTTGATCTGACCACAGCTCACTATCCCGATTATTATCGGACTGGTATACTCTCCGATTTGTCAAAAGAAAGCCCGCGCCCTATCCCATTCCCTGTTGTTGATAAGGGAGCGCGTTTTGCATTTTGTCTTGTAACTAATAGAGCAGACAGCAACTCAAAGGTACTCCTGGACGCTGCACAAAGATGGCTTGAGATCGCCTTGACAAAATCGGGCTTGGGAGCTAAAACTTCCTGCGGATATGGATGGTTTTCAATACCTGTTGATGGATTGGCTAAAATTGAAGAAGCAGAAAAACAGAAGAGAGAGCGTGTAGAACTTGAACGGCAACGAAATGCCGAACAAGCTAAAGAAGCAGAAGAGGCAAATAGAGCTAAAGAAGCAGAAGAACTGCGGATTCAACAAAAAAGAGCTGAGGAAGAACGTCGGAAAAATATGTCACCATCTGAAATTGCAGACGAAGAGGTGCAACAATGGAATGATGATGCGTTTCATGCCAGGTTGCGAAATTTTATTAAAACTAAAGGTGCACCTGGTGAAGAAATAAAAAAAGCAATGGTTCGTGCCATGCACAATAACAAGGTGCACTTATGGAATGCATTTAAGCAGAAAGCTGTACGAGGTAACGATGCTAAAATTGCCGATGCCATACGAGCTATTAGTCGAAATATGAATATGGGGAAGATGCCATGAGCAGTTATAAAATAACCTTTATTACACCATTGTTCAGTCGGGGTGCACTTGATACTCCAGAGATCAGACCTTCCTCAATACGCGGCCAGTTGCATTGGTGGTTTAGGGCTGTTGGCGGATCTTACCAGGAAGAGAAAGCCGTCTTTGGCGGTGTAGGAAAAGATGCCAGTTCCAGTAAAGTTGTGGTACGTGTAAGTGACATTCATGGTGTTATAGATGAATCAAGAACACTACCACACAAATCTGGAGGGATGGCTGCACCGAGAGAAGCATATCAGCCCGGAACCTCTTTTATATTACATATAAGTATGCGTTTAGGTGGCTTTAAGAGTGACCAACATAAGGAGCGTTTCGAACAAGCATTGGAGGCATGGCTTTTATTGGGGACTCTTGGCTTAAGAAGTACGCGGGCGGCAGGAAGTTTTGTATGGGAACCGTGCGATAGTAACGGTAAAGATATGCCGGAAACTATTGAAGATTATGCAAGTCGTTGCCGCAATGTTTTGAACAATGCACCATTACGCCATACTGTTTCCAATATAAAATACGAAGAAGCGGAAGATGTTCGAAATTTAGTTTCGGATACTCTGGGTGGTCGTGATGATAGAGAGGGGGAAGGAGAACTTGCCAGATTGCGTTATCCATTAGGCAAGGCTTTTGGAGGGCGCAAAACGTCTCCTTTGCGCTTCCGTATTGTATCGCCAGATAACAATGGTTTTTATATTGCTGCAGTTTGGGATGATCGCCAAGAGGTTACCGGAAATACGCCCGGCGATCTTGAAGGAATTATACGTTTGTTGCAGCAGAAAAAGAGCGAACTTGGCAATCAGTTAACAAGACTTTAAAT
>JAAZFF010000083.1 GCA_012511845.1 Lentisphaerota bacterium | reverse complement strand
TTTCCACTGTGCAATATCGTGCCTCAAACTGCCTTGAAATATTGTGGGTAAAGCGCGGCCAGTCCTGAGCTCCCGGAATAAGAGACTTGAGCTGTGAGAGCATCTGGCATCCGTTGCCCACTCCCAGTGTGAAAGTATCGCCTCTATTAAAAAAGGCTTCAAACATATCACTGAGCATTGAGTTGTAAAGTATCGAACTTGCCCACGCAGTACCTGCTACAGGAACATCTCCGAAACTCGAATTACCACAGGCAACAAGACCGTTAAACCTGCCCAGATCGTCAAGTCCGTTCAGCAGGTCTGTCATGTGTACATCTATTACCTGAAAACCTGCCTGGGTAAAGGCGGCAGCCATTTCCATTTGTCCGCTTGAACCCTGTTCACGACATAATGCAATTCGGGGCAGGGGAGCGGATGTGCTGATATTGGGAAGAGCATCCGGATCATAAGATGTATTGAAACTTAACGCACATGTGGGATAGTCTGCAATGTTGGCACGTTCTTGTTCAGCGCATGCGGGGTTGTCGCGCAATGCACGTATCTGTATTGAGTTTTCAGACCAAGCTGTACGGATTTCTGAAATAGATGAATTTAATAACTCTTCATCGCCATTAAAAATTACAAGCTTGTCGTTATCAGTGCAATCACCTATTACGCATGCGTCGCCTACATCTGCTTCGGCAAAAGAATTTAACACGTAATCAACATCTTCATCGGCGATCTGCAGCAACATTCCCGGTTCTTCACTGAATAGTTTTGCCAAAATATCATGCATGTCTTTGCTATGCGGGAGGGTGATGACACTGCCACGTCCACCGGAAATTACCATTTCAGCTACTGTTGCGGCAAGTCCTCCATCAGAGCGATCATGTGCAGCGAGAATTTTCTTCTCTGCAAGAAGTTTCTGAAGAACTGTTATGAAACGGCGCAGCAACAGCGGATCGTTCATATCCGGGACGTCGTCGCCAATTATATTCCATGTCTGGGCAAGTATACTTGCGCCAAGACGATTTCTGCCCTGCGAAAGATCGATCAGGACGAGTTTTGATTTGCCGCTTTTCAGATCGGGCGTTACAGCCAGGTTTACATCATCAACGGGAGAAAAGGCAGTAATTATCAGCGAAAGAGGGGAAATCTGTTTATGATTTTCGCCGGTGGCAGAGTCCTGCCAGGATGAACTCATCGACAATGAATCTTTACCGACCGGGATTGCAACGCCCAGCGGAGGACAGAATTCCAGTGCCACACTACGGACTGTATCGAAAAGTTTTGCATCCTCGCCATCTTCACCGCACGCGCACATCCAGTTTGCGGACAGTTTGATTCTGCCAATATCTCCAATGAAGGCAGTTGCTATGTTGAGCAACGCTTCTGTTACGGCAAGTCGTCCGGATGCGGGAGCATCAGAAATTGCCGTAGGTGTTCGCTCACCGCAAGCCATTGCGGCACCTGTGTTTCCCGCATAGCCTGTCATCACGATCGCATGATCAGATACAGGAAGCTGGTATGGACCGCAGAACTGATCGCGGTGCACATTGCCGGAGACGGAGCGATCGGTGGGAGATACAAGAAAAGTTTTGTCGGCAACTGCCGGATGGCGCAATACACGGTCAAACGCCTCCTGAACAGATGCTACAGAACTTGTATCAGTATTTATTGGTGATAAATCCTTGTGCGTAACATCACGTGTCATTCGCGGCGGTTTGCCGAGCAGATCAGAAATTGCCATATCTATCGGATTGTTGTTGAAAAGCGAGTCAACCAGCACAAGGCGATGATCTCCTGTAGCCACTCCTATGAAGGCAACGGGGCATCTTTCTCGCTCACACAGTTTTTCGAATTTGTCACGATTTTCAGGTGCAATTGCGAGGACGTATCTTTCCTGAGCTTCGCAACACCATATCTCCATTGGAGAAAGTGATTTATCATCACTTGGAATAGCCCGCAAATCGAACCTGCCACCGGTCTTCTCGATGAGTTCCGGGCATGCATTGGAAAGACCTCCTGCTCCTACATCATGAATGGAAAGGATAGGGTTGTCATCTCCTAGAGCTATACAGGCTTCAACAACTTCCTGGCACCGTCGCTGTACATCGGCATTTCCGCGCTGCACCGAGTTGAAGTCTAGCTCATCATCTCCCTGTGCTGCAATCGATGAGGCGGCTCCTCCTCCGAGCCCTATGCGCATGGCAGGTCCGCCCAATTGCACAATAAGCGAACCGGGGGTGATTTCTTTTTTGTAAACCATATCGCGGTTTATGGCGCCCATACCACCGGCAAGCATTATCGGCTTGTGGTATCCATATGTTTCCCCTCGAACTTCTTCCTCAAATGTTCTGAAAGAACCACACAGTTGCGGTCTGCCGAACTCATTTCCGAACGATGCTCCACCTTTCGGAGCTTCAAGCATAATGTCGAGGGCAGATGCGAATCGTGAAGGTTTGGAGGTGTTTTTTTCCCACGGCAGATTGTAACCGGGAATGCGCAGGTTGGAAGTTATGAGTCCGCAAAGTCCCGCTTTGCTGAAAGCACCGATTCCCGTGGCAGTTTCATCGCGTATTTCGCCGCCGACACCGGTAGACGCTCCCGGGAAAGGTGATATGGCTGTCGGATGATTGTGGGTTTCTACCTTAATAGGTATGTCGACCTGCTTTTCAATGAATTTGTACTCATTTGAGTCCGGCTTGCGTATGAGTGATTTACTTTTGTGTCCCTCAATAATACCGGAATTATCCGAATACGCCACAAGTGTTCCCCGGGGATTTTCTGCATGTGTATGGCGTATCATATTGAAAAGCGTTGTATCTTTCTCTTCGCCATCAATTATCCAGTCGGCGTTAAAAATTTTGTGTCTACAATGCTCTGAGTTTACCTGTCCGAACATGAGCAGTTCGGTATCGGTAGGATTTTTACCGGACTTGGTATAACATTTGAGCAGATACTCAATTTCGTCATCTGAAAGCGCCAGACCCATTTCCAGATTTGCTTTTTCAAGTGCGGTAATCCCTTCAGACAAGACATCAAAAATCCGGCCATTCTGCGGCTCACCTCTTGCGAAGATATCTGAAATGTTTTCATAAACTCCCTCGATCATGCGATCATGTAAAACAGGAAAAGCTTTTGCAGCTTCGGAAAATGGCAGTGTCGAATTATCGGACGTTTTGAGAAATACCTTTATAGCTTTTTCAATACGCACCACTTGTGTAAAACCGCAGTTGCGAAAAGCATCTGTTACCCTTGATGACCAGGGCGAGATAGTTCCCTTTCTGGGTGAAATGAAAATAGCGTTTTCTATCGATTGGGAACTTGCCGGGGAAGCGTCGAGAAGTGCAGATGCTTGTGCTAGCATTTCCTCTGTAAGGTTTTCTTGCAAACCAAGAACATAAACAAAGTTAGCCTTGATTGATGTTTTTGTTCCTAAAATATTTGATACAGAGGCTTGAAGTTTATTAAGTTTAAAATCGGGAAAAGCTGCTTTGCCGTCAAAGAAAATTACTGTCATTATATCCTGTGCTCTAAAGAGTTTAATAAATTGATACATATTGTACACCCACAGGAAGTCTCTATCAAGTATTCGCTTGTAGTTTTCATTAGTTTTCTGATCTCTCCGGCACGGCAGGCACGGCAGAGCCGTGCCAGTGATCAGTGGGCAGTGGGCAGTTTGCTTGAGAGCCGCAGATATCTCGCGCAGAGACGAGAGGCTCCGTACTCGCATCACGGCTGCTGAGCCTGGGAGCCCTGAGCGCCTGCTCGGGTTTTGCTTGAGTGATGGCATAATCGTTCACGTACTCGTACTCGTACTCTTACACGATTTAATCTTCTCATCCTCGTGTACGTAAAACGTGTACCGCTGCGCTGTTAACATGTACGATTTACCGACCAACGTTAGCCTTTACGCTCTGAGGAAGCCGCAGGTTCCGAAGTCGCATGCGAGGCTTGGTTCGATGATTTCGTCTTCCTTCCAATGAACATCAGAAGGACTCCACCCATTGCGACAATGGTTGATGTCTGAACAGCCTCTTTCCACCATGCTCCGCTGTCAGTCCATTTCACAAACTCTTCCCAACACATATTGCTTGGCGGTTCTCTCGGCCCACCGAGAGGCGCAACGAGGGCGGTAACTAAGAGCAAAATGATTGCGTAACTGAAGAGGGCGCCTCCAATCATGCGCAAGGGAAGTTGCCACCAGCATTTCTTGCGTGTCAGTGGCATCGGCGGCGGCAAAGAACACGCTTTCACTTCATCCATATATCATCTCCTGTCGAACGTCAAGGCACACCAACGGCGCGTCAGCGCGTTCCGTGTCCCGCTTGTTAGCTACATTGCTTGGCTTGGAAACCCAGTAGTAATGATTCTGGCCTTCATCCTCGGTTTCGTCAACTAGAGTCAACCCTTCCGAATTTATTATTTTTCGATACGCATCTGATCCTAGAGAAACAGACTTCTGTCTCGTAAGGTTATCTGACCATTCACATGCTTGGCGCGGTGCTGTAAATAGAAATCCACCTCCTGGCCTCAGCGCCAATGCAATTTTGCGAATTAGGTTCGCCTGAACATCCGGTGAAAGAAGGAAGATAAGTCCCCATGCAATTACGCCATCGAATTTGCGCCCGAAAAACTGGGAATCTTCAACTGCGCAGCATTCTACCAATGCATTTGGAAATCGGAAGCGGAATGCCGCGATCATGCTAGGTGAGGCATCGATACCATAAACGGTAAATCCTTGGTCGATTAGGGCTCCTGAGATAGGAATTCCATGACCACAACCCACATCTAAAACAGAGCCGTTAGGCGACAAGGTCGCAGTCCAATCGTGAACAGTTGCGACACCGATATTTGATCTACTCCGTAAGGACATGAAGTTTTTGGAAATGGTCTCGTAACCGTTCGATTGATCCATGGCGGTGATGTTCCTTATTTCCTAGATATACTTTTAGTAGCATAACGTCAAGGCGCACGAACGCGCTTCAGTGCGTTCCGTGCCGCCGCTTGTTAGGCTTTCCCCAAATGTTGACGAATCCATGAAGGTCGTCTCCTGCAATCAATCATAGCCCTGACCCAAACGGTGTCACCCTCAATAGTATAATAGATAGCAAACGGAAAGCGTTTTGACAGGGCTCGATAAAACTTCTTATACACCTTTTTATGAATTCCTCCAAACACCCTGAGGCTTTCAATGTCGGCGAAAAGGTTGCTTAAAAAGTAATCGCCAAGCCCTTCCTCTTTCTCTTCATAGAAGTAGAAACCCTCGACAAGGTCTTCTCTTGCCATATCAAGAATCTGAAGTTTCATCGAACGGCTTGCCTGATCTGTTCCTTTGCATCCTCC
Organism: Lentisphaerota bacterium; assembly: GCA_012511845.1. Classification (GTDB taxonomy): domain Bacteria; phylum Verrucomicrobiota; class Kiritimatiellia; order RFP12; family UBA3636; genus JAAZFF01. The sequence goes on along the minus strand of JAAZFF010000083.1, from coordinate 1,496 downwards.
CAGTCAATGAATCGAGCCTTTCCCTCGGCAATCAACCGCTCGCGCTCATCAATAATATCCTTATGCCACTGAGGAACATCAGGAGCAGTTTCCGTACGAGAGATGTCGTCCCAGAGAGCCTCCATAACGTAAAGCTTCTCGTGCAGAGAAAGTTTTTGAATTTGTTCAATTACATCCATATCTAAACTGTACTCTCTTTCTATCAGATGCACAACCCCACCCTTGTTTATCTGCCAACAGTGTTATTGAGCTAACTTCACCAAGAGAAATCCTTGGCGTTCATCTACAAGTCTAGCAAAAACATCATGGATTGAGCAATCAAATTTCTATTAAAATAAATTGGTAAAATATCCTCCAGCACAGCAAGTTAAAACTATATGCAGGTCTGTTTCAGTCTCCTTTATTGCAAATGAAGTCAGCTTTATGCAATTCTTACAACTCAGGGATCGTATTTGTAGCCGGCCAGTCGAAGCGGTTTTTGAGTTGACCCATGGCGCGTGCACGTAGCTTTCGTGTTAGCAGTGGATCGTTTATCATCTCTACAAGGCTCGCCTCCTCTTCCTCGTCCCAGATAAACTCAAGCAACGGCCAAAAGGACATCAGCCAATAAAGTCTTTCACCAGGATCTCCTGATTCACCTGCCATTATGGCATCACGTGTAGTTGTATAGAAGAGCTGTCTGTCCCTATTAGCGACCACGCTTTCAACAATGTTGGAAAAGAAATGAAGGTGTGCTACGTCATTCGTTTCAAGGGCAAACCATGTCGGAGGTGGATAGTTCCTAACAAACTTAGGCTGACAATATCCTCCGGAATTCGTAAATACGACGCTGGTGTCCCAGACAATTTCATCTGCATTTGATTTCTTGGGTATTGTCCCTTTCCATTCATTGGTCATTGCAAAGAAGACGATTGTCTTGCCATTAAAGTAGTTTGTGGCATCTGCACTCTCGTCATCCACCCATTCCAAGGATGCGCCCGTGATAGGCACCGGGTTCGTAGGGAAGTTTCCAAACCAGTAGTTTTTGACATCTATCACGAGAGTATCATCGTAATAATCGACAACAGTTCCTTCGCCTGCAAAATCGGTATATTGAAAAGTTCGGAAATTGCGTACATTGGCAGTTTCTCCGATATATTCAGCCATGCATTGTACGGCAGAGCAAGTAATTAAACAATAGGCAAGCAGCTTTTTTACAATAGCAGTTTTCATAGGTCACTCCATGTTTTTGGGTAAAATAAATCGTAGATAATAGTGGTTGCGAGCTTTCCAAGTCGACGGAACAGTAGATTTGCCAAAACGCTGCATATGGGATCGTAATGTTCCCCTGTCCATAATATAAGAGTGATTGCCTGACGACTTATCTTTCCGAAAACGGTAAACAGTCTTCTGGGTCTCAATCGAGCCATGTTCTTGTCTCAAGCCAGTACCTGTTCTTTATCCAACCCCGTGCCCATCCAACGAGATTGGTGTCGCTCCAAACCTGTCGCATGAAA
>JAAZFF010000082.1 GCA_012511845.1 Lentisphaerota bacterium | reverse complement strand
GTCTGTACCGGGTGATGCACTTTATGAATCTACACAAATCAAACTGCGCAGAAAACTTCATCCCTTTATTCTCCGGCGTAAAAAAACTGATGTTGCAAAAGATCTGCCTCCAAAGATTATCAAGGTTTCCTGGTGTAATATTTCTGACGATCAGAAAAAAGTTTATGAGCAAGTATTGGAAGCCTCACGCAACGAGATCCGCAGCAGGGTGCAAAATGAGGGATATGATAAATCACGTATGGTTATCTTGACCGCACTTTTGCGTTTGAGGCAAATTTGTTGCCATCTGGATTTGCTTGGTGATAAGAACCCGCTTCCTGATGCTGAGGCTCCTTCGGCAAAACTGGAGCAATTTTTTGAAATGTTTGATGAAGCAACCAGCCAGGGGCATCGCATTCTGGTTTTCAGCCAATTTGTGAAGATGCTGAAAATCCTGAGAAATGAGCTGGACAGACGCAGTATCAGATATTGCTACCTTGATGGTTCTTCGAAAGACAGGATAGAGAGTGTTCACAAGTTCAATACTGATTCGGGCATACCTGTCTTCCTGATCAGCCTTAAAGCCGGCGGCACGGGATTAAATCTGACAGGAGCCGATACAGTAATACATTTCGATCCCTGGTGGAACCCTGCTGTTGAGGATCAGGCGACAGATCGTGCGCACAGGATAGGGCAGAAGAGAACTGTACTTAGTCTTAAAATGATTACCGAAAATACGATTGAGGAAAAAGTCCTCGATATGCAGCGTAGAAAACGGGCGATTATAGGCGCTACAGTTGAATCAGATGAGCAAACAATGTCGAAGCTCACCTGGGATGATGTTAAAGAATTATTCGATCTGTAAATGTTTTAATCGGGAATTTCTTCAAGACCCCACTTTGCAGCATATTTTTTAAAAGCTGCTCCCATTTTTGGTTGTGTCATTATTTTTTGCACAGAGTACTTTGCCATTGTTTTGCCGGGCACATCAAGCACAAGCATCGGCGGCAGGAAAAGTACATAGAGGATTATAAGAAGGAGCACAGCAAGACCTGAACGCATAAGGAAAACACGACGTTTGCGACTCCGTAAAATCTTCCACAACCGTTTCTTTTCCCTGGAATCACTTGAGTCCGGTGCTGTCAGAGATATGAGCAACCGTTCACCAAGTTCCCAGTCGCGTGAAGCGAAAGCCTTGGAAATTCGCAGGCAATCACGTATAAAGGTTTTTTCAGGAATAGATTGCAATTCATTTTCGAAAGCATCTTTTTGAGGAGACAGGGAACGAAATTCCAGAATAAATCGTTTGGCACGCTCATAGTTTTCAGCCATCATTTCTATGCTTATTATCTCCGAAAGCTGGGTCCGCCTGTGCAAATGATTGTGTACAGTCGAGCCGAGTGCGCGAAACTCCTCCAGCATGTCCCTGCCATTCGGACCGACAGGTTCAAAAACAAGAGGTTGGGAAGCAAAGTTGCTTGCCCAGTCGTATTGTCGCGACTCAACAGCTGTATTCAGTTTTCGTAAAACTGCAGCAGCATTTTCATAGTCCCGGGCGTTGGCACCGCATACGCCGCAAAATTGTATGCCCACTTGCTGATCCGCACCACATTCAAGGCACTGCTCGCGACCATCCCATCCACACTCTCCGCAAAAACGCTTTGCCAGAAGATTTATAGTGTCGCACCACTTGCAGCGCCAGGTTGTTTTGACAGTAGGGCGTTCAGTTTTTGATTCAGAGAGAAGAGTCCTGATTGCAGCATTGAATCCTGAAACGCTCTGGAATCGCTGATCCCTGTCCGTAGCCAAAGCTTTGCAAACGAGTGTCCTGATCGAATTTGGTAAATCCTCTTCCCGAAAATATCGGGGATTTTTGCCGGTTAGTACAAAATACAAAAGAGCACCGATCCCATACACATCGGCTCTCTCATCAGAAATTGCTGCATCTGTTTCCTGTTCCGGCGCTCCATAACCGATAGAAATAAATTTGTCCCCGGTAACGGTTATATCCGACACTATGCCTGGAAGAGTCAAACGGGCAAGACCAAAGTCGACAATCTTCGGTTCGTCAGATAAATCCATCAGAATATTTGAAGGTTTGAGATCCCGGTGAATTACGCCTGAAACATGGGCAGCTTCTATTGCAGATGCAATTTTTAATATGAACTCTACCCCATCATCAAGGCTGAACGGTCCGTTATGTTCTATATACTTCTCAAGAGTTTGAGGGGGACCCGGAGAGTTTTCATTCATTTTGGGTAACGCACTCTCAACATATTCCATTACGATATACGGCCCCTCAGAATCTTCGCCTATCGAATAAATGTGGACAATATGTACGTTATTAAGAGCGGCAGCTGCCTTCGCCTCATGCAGGAAACGCCTGCGCACAGGAATATCATTACGCAATTCAGGTTTAAGCCGCTTGATAGCTACATTTCTGCCTAACTGTTTGTCTATAGCCCAAAAGACTACACCCATCCCGCCGGAACCGATTTTTTCCTTTACAGCATAGTTTCGAATACCTCCATTTGAATCGAGACTGGAAAAAGGTGAAGATGTGACAGGCGCAACAGACTGTTTTGCCTGATGAGGAATCAGTTGTGTTTTAGACTCTATTTTTTTAATAAATTCTTCTCTGTTTTCTTTCACGATTGAATATATGTAGTCTGCTTCAGAACAACAAGGCAGTATTTTAACAGAATAGAACACTGATGAGAATAGTATTTTATTCAATGTTTTGAACTTGTTCACGTATTGACTCTATAATTGATTTGAGATTTATAACACTTTTTGTTATATAAATATCATTGGCTTTTGAACCTATTGTGTTGGCTTCACGAAGCATTTCCTGACAAAGAAAATCGAGCTTGCGTCCATTTGAAACTTTACCTGTACACAATTCTTCAAAATGATCGAAATGCGTTTTCATCCTTGTCAGTTCTTCAGATATATCGCATTTGTCAGCAAAAAAAGCTATTTCTTTAGCCAGAGATGAATCATCAATTTCTAATGTACTGCCTAATTCTGAAATTCTTTTCTTTAATAACTCCCGTTGCTTAATGGGAACTTGAGGTGCAATCGCAGATATTTTTTCAGTCAAATCCCGGAGTTCGGAAATTCGCTTTTCGAGATCTTCCTGAAGGGCTCTTCCCTCATTGGTGCGCATGAGTTTGAGCGAATCAAGAGCCTCCTTGAATGCGTCTTCAACAAGGAGTTCAAATTCTTCGGATTTCAGCCGTTCGGCAGGATTTTTCGACAAATTATTCAAAGTCAGAATTTTGGACAATGTGAAATCATTTTCCAAATCAACGGCATCTGCAAGTTTGTTCATAAGTGCCGCTGTTTCTTTTATTTCTTCAACATCGTACTCGAAAGTTCCGAATTCTCCTGCAGACGTAACTTTAACATAACACTGTATTCTACCTCTTGTTATCCCGGCAGAGGTTAATTCCCTGCAACGTGTTTCCAGAGCAGGTGATGGGATGGGGGAGAAAAATGCAAAGTCGAACTGCTTCCGATTAACTGATACAAGCTCGACAGTAACGCAAACACCCGACTTTTCAGCTGAGCCGTTACCAAAACCTGTCATGCTAAACAATGCCATATATTACAGCCTCCATGTGTTATTCAGAATCGGCAACTGTCTGCTTTCTGCCTGAACTCTCCCACTTGAGCCAACCCTCAATGAATTCTCCTATATCTCCGTCAAGTACAGCTTGGACATTACCGGTCTGTATCCCTGTTCGCAAATCCTTAACCATTGTATAAGGTTGCAGTACGTAAGACCTGATTTGGCTGCCCCAGGCAATAGAGCCCTTGTCGCCATAAAATTTTTCCATTGCCTCACGCATTTTATCCTCTTCATACTCATAAATTCTCGCTTTCAGAACACTCATTGCCTTTGATCTGTTTTTGTGCTGAGATCTTTCAGCTTGGCAGGATACAACAATTCCAGTTGGAATGTGGCGGATGCGAATGGCTGAGTCTGTCTTGTTCACGTGTTGCCCACCGGCTCCTCCAGCCCTGAATGTTGCAACTTCCAGATCTTCATCACGTATCTCAACTTTGATTTCGTCATCGAGTTCAGCGATAACATCAAGCGACACAAAAGATGTATGTCTGCGGCTGTTCGAATCAAACGGACTTATTCTAACAAGTCTGTGAACACCGCGTTCAGCTTTTAAAAACCCATATGCGTTCGGTCCTGAAACATTGAAGGTGACCGATGAGATGCCTGCTTCATCCCCGGCAGCCAATTCGACAACTTCCACATCGTATCCCGTTCTTTCGCAGTATCTCTGATACATCCGAAAGAGCATGCTCGCCCAGTCGCATGATTCTGTGCCGCCGGCACCTGCATGCAGCGAAAGATATGCATTGCAGTGATCAAGGGGACCTTTCAGCAGAGACTGAAGCTCTAACCGTTCAAAACCTTTTTCGGCACTTAGAAGCATTTCAGCAAATTCTTCCAGCGCCATATTTCTCTCTTCACCCTCAGGTTCTGCAAAGGCGAGCTCTTTCATGACAACTGCATCTTCGAGAAGTTTTTCAACAGCTGTATACGGTTTTACAATTGCTTTCTCAATATTTGCCTTGTCAATTACTGCACGCGCTGAAGCAGAATCGTTCCAGAAATCAGGATCTGCCGCTATTTCATCATATTCTTTAATCTTCAAGCGTCTGTTTTCGACGTCAAAGATAACCTCGCATTTCCAATAATCCCTTTTGCAACTTTGCCAATCTCGGTTCTAACTCTTCTATCTGTATCATATCTTTCTTCCTGTTTTGAACGCATTATGATGCCATAAAGGTTTTTTTTATGCAAATTGTAAAAGATTCGCTAAGCCCGGCAAGCGGCGCCAGTGATCAGTGGGCAGTAGGCAGTCGGTAGTTTTCTCATGCGTCGCAAGGTAGGGTACTGGGACCGCGAGGCTCCGTACTCGCATCACGGTTGCTGAGCAAGGTAGGGACGGCTCTCAGAGCGGTCCGCTCTCGTTGCCGTGGTTGTCGGAGCCGCAGGGCTCCGTACCTGCATCTGATGTCAAGGGCAGCATTTGACGCCCATTGTTCGCTTTTTGACCTCGGTCGCGGGTCTCCAGACTCCGGATTTGCGCTTTGACATGTCCGTCCCATCCGTCTCATTGTCAAGTCCTGATTTCCGTTTGTCACTTTTTTAAATTATCTCACAGCTGTTTAACGCTACATAGTTGCTGATAAAAAGCGACTCCCCAGGCGGCTATCTGCGGTATAGTAAGCTTGTCCCCGAAGGGGTGATCCGAAGGATCAAAAGCGCACATACCGCAGATAGCCCTAACGACTCAT
>JAAZFF010000081.1 GCA_012511845.1 Lentisphaerota bacterium | reverse complement strand
TCACCGCCAATTCCATAAAGACGACGTGCTGCACTAAAAGATGCAACCTCGCCTGTCTCCAATGCACGCAAAACGCGTAACTTGAATGCTTCACTATACACTATTTGTTGTCTCATTTAATCTCCTTGTTTGGGTTAAATAAGTGTCAATGTATATCAGGACGGGACACTGCCCACTGTCCACTGTCCACTGCCCACAAAGTGGGCACCAAATCCGGTGGCTTTTTGTGCATCGGAAAGTGAGGGGGTGCTGTCAGGTGCGCCTGTGGGGAACCAGGTGTTGAAATTGAACGGTTTCGTTCCACCGGGTTTAGAGCCGCCAAAAACAATAATACCCGAGATGACAGCGACAAAGATCGCCTGAACCAAAAGCGGCAATCTGCGGAAGGTGCTTACAGCACTGCGAAAATCCTTGTTTTTTAAGAGAAATGAGATTAGAAACGAAAATCCAATGATGACCCAAAAGAAGCAAAGCAGAAATATTATTCCGCCGCTTGCGTTTATATTCTGAGGTTGTACCAAGCGTGTCATTTTATGTAAAACTATTCACTGATTACTGTTACGGCTACTGATATCGTTAACTGCCATGGTTTCAGATTCTTGGAATCCTTGCCACACAACAATACGGCACGAGGTTAACTAACAGATTAAGTTACAATATACAGGGTAAAAGGTGATGAAGTCAATTGATTAAAATCAAGACAAAATTAAAATTGTCCACCGTTCCGATGTCATTGCAGCTTCTACGAGGCAAGGTATTCTGAATCTCTATTGACTTAAAAGTTTAGTTTTGTAAGAATCGTGCCCGTTTGCAGATGTTTTTAATCGCTGTAGCGTGTTTTTCACGGTTTTATTTTTATTGTACTGGAGCAAGATAGATGGCAGATAATGAAAGAGAGGTACTTGCGTATCACTTGGGCGGCAAAGTGGCTTTGAATATGCCGAAGCCAGTTAATTCGGTTGAGGATTTGTGTCTGGCGTACACTCCCGGTGTTGCAATACCGGTAAAAAAAATAGCCTCAGAACCGGAAACTGCATTTGACTATACTGCCAAGGGCGGCGTTGTAGCAGTCGTCTCAGACGGCACAGCAATACTCGGACTTGGTGATCTCGGTCCTTCTGCAGCGATTCCGGTGATGGAGGGAAAGGCAGTGCTGTTCAAGTCCTTTGCAGGAGTAGACGCCTGGCCTGTAGTTCTCGATCATTGTCGTGAAGGCGGGGCATCAACAGGACCTACAGATCCCCAAAGGATAATTGATGCAGTACTGGCTATAGCACCGATGTACGGCGGTATTAACCTGGAAGATATAGCTGCGCCGGCATGTTTTGAAATTGAGGACAGGTTGGCGGAACTGCTTGATATTCCAGTATTCCATGACGACCAGTGGGGGACGGCAGTAATAGTTTTGTCCGGCGTTTCGAATTATGCGAAATTGCGCAACTCGGAAATGAAGGATTTAAAGATCGTTATAAACGGCGCTGGAGCTGCCGGTACACGAATACGTGAAATGCTGATGGAAGCCGGAGTAGTCGATGTTGTCATGTGCGACAGCAAAGGTGTCATATACAAAGGACGTTCTATTAACAAGGCAAGGCACGACGCCATAGCTGTGGAAACTCCGTATCGTACTTTGTCGGAAGTAATGCGCGGAGCTGATGTTTTTATCGGCGTATCAAAGGGAAATTGCGTAGAACCTGAATGGGTTGAATCGATGGCTGACTACCCGGCGATATTTGCATTGGCAAATCCGGAGCCGGAAATTCGACCTGAAGTTGTAGCACAGGTCTTTAAAGACAAACCGTATGTAATGGCTACAGGCAGGTCTGATTATCCAAACCAGATTAATAACGTTCTTTGTTTCCCGTTCCTTTTCCGCGGTGCACTCGATGTCCGTGCCACTAAAATCACTACATCAATGAAGCTCGCCGCAGCTGAAGCACTCGCTGCAGCAACGCGTCGTCCGGCAGGTAGCGAGACCCGTAAATTATATCCCAGCGAGGAACTGGAGTTTGGTGTGAACTATATAATACCCAAACCTTTTGACAAAGACATATTTGTGGACGTTTCACTTGCGGTTGCAAAGGCGGCAGTGGAGGACGGTGTTGCACGTGTTAAAAACTTTGATGCTGCGGCATATGCGACTCAGCTACACGCATTGCGCTCAGCCGGGTTTTAATGTCGGGAAAATATGAGAAATTGTGATGGTATTGCGTTTTAACTTGTAAAATGGTTTAATATTCCTCGTTTGCAAAACTTGAAAGGCATAAAGGTAGTATATGAATTGCGGATATAAATTTCGCCAAACGATACCGGAGTCGCGTCGTGTTGTTATAAAAATCGGTAGTCGTGTAATTGTGGGCAGGACGGGCAGACCAGATAATTCTCGTATTTCTGCTGTTGTAACTCAGCTGGCAAAGATGCATCGCGAGGGATATGAGTTGATGGTTGTCAGCTCCGGTTCTATAGCCGCCGGCATGGAGGCTCTCAAACTTCCGCAAAGACCAATGGCAGTACCTGATATTCAAATGTGTGCCGCTGTCGGGCAGGGTCGCCTGATGGCAAGGTATTCCGAGTACTTTGACAAGGAGAAAATCATGGTGGGTCAAATGCTTCTGACTCATGATGATTTCGAGCACAAGATCCGTCTGGCAAACATGCGCCGCACGATGGATCATATGTTGCAGGCACGTATAATTCCTATAATCAATGAGAATGATGTTGTTGCAGATGAAGAGTTGAAGGCTTATATGTCGCTTGGTGACAATGATCATCTTGCCTCACTTGTGGCGCGGCAGGTCCGTGCAGATCTGCTTATAATGCTGAGTACTACTGATGGTCTGCGTGCACCGATAAAGGGGGGACGCACAGTGCGTGTTCCGCATGTTGAAAAAATAGACAGATCTATTATGAAACTTGTTCGTCCCCCGGAAGGCGAATCGCTATCCAAGGGCGGAATGGATTCCAAGCTGCGGGCAGCCCAGGCTTGCACAAAAGCCGGCTGCAACGTTGTTGTAGCGAATGGACGCAAAAAAGATGTTTTGCTTAATGTGATTTCAGGTTGTGATGAAGGTACACTTTTCATGGCATCGCCTGATTAACTCAAGGCTTTTTTAACGATGGACAACAAGAAGCGCTTATACGATATTGCGAGAAGGGCATCATTGACGCAGCCCGTCATGCTTGGCTTTTCCAGTCGTAAGAAACGCGATATTTTAAATTCAGTGGCAGATGAACTGGAGGTACGTTGCGACGAAATTTTAGATGCCAACTCGAAAGATGTAGAGGAGTCTAAAAGCCGTGGTCGAACGGAAGCTTATCTGGACAGATTGACAATTACCGAACATCGGTTCAGAAATATTGTTCGGGCTTTTCGTGCAATAGCAGATTCAAAGGATCCGATTGGTGAACAAATCAGCCGTTGGATAAGGCCGAATGGTCTGGAAATCGTGCGACGCAGGGTACCTATCGGCGTTATCGGGATAGCACTTGAATCCCGCCCCCATGTAGTTGCCATGGCAGCAGCAATATGCTTTAAGGTTAATAACGCAGTAGTTATAGTGGGGGATGGAGATTCCCGGCGTACATGCGAATTGTTGGCTTCAGTAATTCGTGATGGGGGAAAACGTAACGGGTTGCCGTCCGATGCACTTCAGGTGCTCTGCAGTGAAACAAATCTTGCCGATAGTCGGATATTAACGTCTCTTGAGGGACTTATTGACGTTGCCATTTTACGAGGTGAACCATCATTTGTTAACGATCTGATGACTCACGCAAGAATTCCCGTTTTAAAACATACAGGCGGCTTGTGTCATATTTACGTCGATTGTGATAGATTAAAGCCGCTAACAGCTGATCAGCAGCCGATTATCGCGCCTTCCTCGGGTATTGCCACAACAAAGACAGCTCCCGATACTCCATCTTCTGAAGCAGGTGCTTTGCCTGCTGGAGATTCGCGTGTAAATCCTCTCGATCTTGAATCTGCGCTGGAAATCGTTATCAATTCGCGGGTAGCTGAGCCGTATTCATGTAATTCTGCCAATGTAGTTCTTGTTCATAAAAATATTGCATCACGGTTCCTTCCTCTGCTTGTGGAGAGAGCTAAGTCGGAAGGAATAGAATTGAGCGGAGATGAAAGAGCTGTAGAATTCGTAAAGGGGATGCGCTTGGCAGATGATAAAGAATGGATTGAATCGCGTCAGGAAATAATGCTGACTGTGGGGATTGTTGACAGTATTGACGCTGCCGTAATGCATATAAATGAGAAAGGTTCCCACTTATCGGATACAATAATTTCTTCAGATATCGGTGCTCAGAATACGTTTTTGAGAGATGTTGATTCTGCTGCCGTATACTCTAATGCTTCTACAAACTTTACAGATGGCGGTGAATTCGGCATGGGAGCTGAAATAGGGCTTGGCACAGACAAGCTG
>JAAZFF010000080.1 GCA_012511845.1 Lentisphaerota bacterium | reverse complement strand
GTTCTCATCCTCGTGTACGTAAAACGTGTACCGCGCCGCTATGAACGTGTACGATCTCCCGGCAAGTCCAGCAGTGGTTAGTGGGCAGTACTTATGCACCGCAGACTGTAGCACGGACATTCTTGTCTGTGCCCGCCTGCTGAGTGGTTGCTAAGCCTCCGCGTCTCCGCGTTCTCTGCGTGAGATAATATGCACCTGTTTAGAAACTGTTCACTACCTGCTGTACACTGATCACTGCCTGAAGGGCTTGGTCTTTTCTCATTTTATTTTCAGATTTATAAATTTGTACTTGTACTTCTTTTTTCAATATGATAAACTTAAATTTGATTATAATGTGTTACCGTAATCTCATGAGATTTACCGACCGACAAAAGCAATGTTCACTACTATTAAAGCCCGTTTAAAACAAGGTTACCATACAGGCAAATTTCCAAGGGAAGAACCTGTACTCCCTGACAGATTTCAAGGACTTCCGATAATTTCTGAAGATGCCACAGAAGCAGATGCTGTGGCAGCGTCTGAACAATGCCCCGTTAATGCCATTTCCATTATTGATAAAAAACCGGCAATTGATCTGGGCAAGTGCATTTTTTGCGCAAAATGTGCTGAAGTATGTCCGAATATAAGGTTTACAAGCGAACACAGGCTTGCAGCCTTCTCACGAGAAGACCTTATTGTTAAACCGGGCAGTGAAAAACTTCCCAAAAAGAAAACACCTGTTGAAGCCCGCAAGCTTCTGAAGGACTCCCTGAAAATACGACAAGTCTCTGCCGGTGGGTGTACAGCATGTGAACTTGATATAAACGTTCTGACCACTCTGGCGTGGGATATGGGGCGTTTCGGCATAAGCATCGAGGCATCTCCCCGTCACTCTGACGTTGTCCTTGTTACAGGTCCTGTAACTGACAACATGAAACTCGCACTGGAAAAAACATTTGCTGCAGTATCGAGACCATCATGGATCGTGGCATGCGGTGCCTGTGCTATTTCGGGGGGAATATTTCAGGACAGCCCAGTTGCAAACAAGGGTGCATCATGTGTTGCCGAACCCGTCATGTACATTCCCGGATGTCCTCCTCACCCAACAACTATTCTAGATGCGCTATTACGCCTGATGGGGCGTGAATTTTAACGGAAAATACGAAGTGACTGCTATCCCGATTCTTATTCTTTTCTCAGGCTCCCTTGCTTCACTGATTTTCAAACCAAGGTATTCAGCGATTTTTGGCTGTATATCGGCTTGTGTCGGTTCTGTTGCTGCATTGGTTTTTTACATAATAAAAGATGGCAGCCTGATTTTCTCATATACAAATAATTTTCTAGAAATCTTTTTCATGATTCCAATAGCACTTTTGGGCATAGTTGCTGCCATAAATTCTATCGGTTATCTGAAAGGGCACAGTGCCGTACATGTCAAAACGTACTGGTTCTTTTTTAACTTAATGCTGGCGTCCATGTTCTCAGTGCTGGTTTTAAATGCGCCTGTTCATTTTTTGCTGGCGTGGGAAGCAATGGGGATAACAAGTGCGGCGCTGGTGGCTTTTAACTTCAGAACAAAAGAATCAACACGTGCCACATGGATTTATCTTATTGCCTGCCATGCAGGCGCAGTCTTTCTCATACTGATGTTTATTGCACGTACAGCAGTTGCACCAAACTGGACAGTTATTTTTATACTGGCATTACTGGGTTTCGGTCTAAAGTGCGGTTTTATGGGGTTGCATGTATGGCTGCCCGAAGCTCACCCCGCCGCCCCCTCTCCTGTGTCCGCAATTATGTCAGGTGCCATGATTAATCTGGGATTTTTCGGCATCCTGAAGTTTGGCATCAATTCAGTTTCACCCGCTGCTGCAGGCTGGACTTTCTTGCTCCTGGGAATAGCCGGAGCTTTGCTTGGCATCATGTTCGCAATGACTCAAAGCAACATCAAACGGCTGCTTGCATTTTCCAGCATTGAAAACATGGGCATAATAGCTATAGGGATGGGACTCGGCTTTCTTGGACTGAGCAGAGACTTGCCCTTAATTGCCTCATTTGCCTTTACAGGGGCTGTTTTACATATAATCAATCACGCTCTTCTGAAAGGATGCCTTTTTTTGTGTGCAGGAGCAGTACTAAAAGCAACAGGTTCCCTTGACATGGATGAGATGGGTGGGCTGATGAAACGCATGCCGCAGACCGGCACATTATTTGCCTTGAACGGTATCGGAATCAGTGGGATACCGCCCTTGAACGGCTTCATGGGAGAATTTTTCATATATATGGCAGCTCTAATGGGACTCGTCAGCGGAGGGTCGATTGCTTTAGGAAGTGTCGGCGCAGCCGTTTCACTTGCCTTCGCAGGAGGTCTGGCAGTAGCAACATTCAGCAAAGCCGCAGGCGCAACGTTCCTGGGTGAACCACGCTCAGAAATCGCGGCAACGGCAAGCGAGGTGTCCCCTATTATGGTTCTTTCTTCTGCTTCCCTTTTCGTATTGAGTGTCTGCCTTTCCTTTATTGCCCCCCTTGTCCTGTATAAAGTGGGTGCATTCTTTGATATGTCTCTTTTCTCGAACGCATTTTTCAATATTTTTATAGCGTATACGTCTTTCCTTATAATAACTGTAACGGTGCTTTTGTTGCGGTTTCAGCTTTTGCCTCGTTCCAAAGACAATATACCAGGCATGACATGGGATTGCGGATATGCCAAACCTGCGGCAAGAATGGCATATACGGGCACTGCGTTTACGCAACCGCTCACAAACTTGTTTTCTCCTTTGCTGCAGCCGATTCGCAACCTGATTAAGCCTGCTGGGCTTTTCCCTGGTCCAGCCTCGGTACAACTTGAAGTGAGTGACGGAGGCGTCCGATTCCTTTGGGCACCGATTTTTGACCGCATCTCCAGTTTTGCAAGAAAAATTCATCCTGCACAATCGGGACGTCTTCATGCATATATTCTGGCAATGGTTGTTGCCACTATCCTTATGCTTGCGTGGGGTCTGCTTGCGGGACAGGACCAACCTGATCCGGAAAACGACAACCACCAACCACCTGTAATACAATACTCTAACGGCGATTAAATCCATGTGGTATATTTGCTTTTTTCTATCACTTCTGCTTGCCCCACTTGTACCGGGCATAATTAATAAAACAAAGGCGTTTTACGCGGGGCGCTACGGTCCGCGACTGCTTCAACGCTACTACGACATAGTCAAGCTCCTAAAAAAAGGTACAGTAAGGAGCACTACGTCCACATGGGTCCTTGCTCTGGCACCAAGTATTTCCCTTGCTGCAACACTTACTGCAGCTCTCTTCATGCCTTTTGCCGTTTACAAGTCACCGGTATCGTTTGAGGGAGATATAATTGTATTCTTTTATCTCCTGGCAGCAGGAAGAGTTGCCCTGATTTTTGGCGCACTTGATACTGGCTCTGCTTTTGAAGGCATGGGCGCATCACGTGAAGCACAGTTCTCCGCACTCTGTGAATCAATAGTATTCGGAGTGATTGCCTTCATCATTTTGCTGACCGGACGCCTTAGCCTGTCGACTTCGCTCATTGGGCTCGACTTCACAGCGTGGTCACAGACGGGAACTTCGCTGGCACTCGTTGCGGTAGCATTTTTTGCTGCCCTTCTCGCCGAAAACAGCCGTGTACCATTCGATGACCCTGAAACCCATTTAGAATTAACGATGATACACGAAGCAATGGTGCTCGATAATTCAGGTCCGGACTTTGCGTTTATTCAATACGCCTCAGCATTGAAACTCTGGCTTATGATATCATTTATCGTTCTCCTTATTTTACCGCTCAAGGCGACTTCTCCAATAGTGTCAGGTTTGCTGTTTTTCGGAGGAGTTTTTGTTATCTCCGTTATCATAGGTATAGTGGAGTCGGTAATAGCCCGCTTCCGCCTTTTAAAGATACCCCAGGTTTTCGCCGGTGCCCTGGCACTTACCCTGATTGCAATAATGATTTACATGGTTTTTGAAATATAGTTTTATGAAATCTCTGACAGAAATAATTCTTGCAGCCATTTTGCTGACGAACATAACAATGGTGGCGTCCAGCCGCCTGATGCGGTGTATAAAGGATATTGCCGTACAGGGTATTCTGATCGGATTATTACCCCTTGCTGTTACAGACTGGACAGCAGGATTTCCTGCCGGAAGTATTATCCTGGCTTCCTCACTTAACCTTGTTGTAAAAGGTATTCTTTTGCCGTATCTGCTCGCTTTTGTAGTACGCAGGGTAGGTGTAAAGAGAGAGATAGAGCCATTTGTGGGATACTCGGCATCTGTAGCTATTATATTTCTGCTTACCGCCCTGTCCTTCCTCGTTACCTCATGCTTTAACCTTGCTGAAGGCATAATCTCAAACATAGCCGTACCTGCTGCTTTCGCAACAATCTGCACCGGACTCTTTATGATAATCGCAAGGAGAAAAGCAATTACTCAGGTAATCGGCTTTCTGATGTTCGAAAATGGAATTGCCATGTTCGGAACAAGTATCATGCTGGAATACGGGCTTATTATGGAGCTCGGCATTCTCCAGGATATTTTCGTTCTTGTATTCATAATGGGTATCGCCTTCTTTCATATCAAAAAGGAATTTGCCCATATAGATGCCGATCAGCTTAATAAACTCGGCGACAAACCCACGGAGGGAATATAAAATGCTTCCTCATTTACTGGTAATACTGCCTTTTTTATTTGCAGTTCTTATTTTTTCATGCGGAAAACGTTACTTCGCAGCACGCTTCCTGCTGGTTACATGCAGTGTTCTCTACTTTAGTCTCACATTTTATATATTCTTTGCAGTCAGGTTTAACTTGCCGGGACTTACTCCTACGGCAACTTCATATATAGCCTTTATTCCCGGGGATACAATCCAGAGTACAGTACTTGTCATAACCGCTATTATTTTCCTTGCAACGTCAGTGTATTCTTTCTGTATTCTGCCGATTAAACGTGTGCAAAAGTCTCAAATTGAAAATGAAACGCTTATGCCGAAAAATATCTTTCTTGGTATTTTAGCGGCTTTTGTCGGCTCAATGACCGTTGTTGCCCTTGCAAGAAATTTCGGTTTGCTCTGGGTTGCAATGGAAGCAACAACGCTCCTCAGCGCGCCGCTAATCATTTTACGGCGCAATGCCGGCTCTATCGAGGCAATGTGGAAATATATGCTGATCTGCTCCGTCGGCATAGGGCTGGCGTTATTCGGAACAATGCTGATGGCACATTCATCCCAGCTCGCTGGAATCGTCGTAACCGGCCTTGACTTCTCATCATTCCAAGATACCCGTGAGTCGCTTAACCCCATCTGGTTTAAAACGGCTTTTATTTTCATTTTGGCAGGATACGGTACAAAGATGGGTCTGGCGCCATTTCATACTTGGTTGCCTGATGCTTACAGCGAAGCCCCCAGCTCCGTGTCTTCACTTCTATCAGGAACACTTGTGAACTGCTCATTTCTTGCGATAGCACGTTTTCGTCAAATCGCACCGTCCGCTGTGGCTCCCTTTTGTGACAGACTGATGCTTGCCCTGGGATTATTCTCGATTGCAGTTGCAGCAGTTTTCATAGTTGGTCAGCGCGACTTCAAGCGTATGTTGTCTTATTCCAGCGTCGAACACATGGGGTTAATATTAATCTTTTTTGCCCTCAGCTCTGAATATCTCCACATGCATATGCTTTTCCATTCCATGATAAAAGCAGCATTATTCATGATTGCCGGCAATGTCTTGATGATGTATGGCACGCGATCTGTGGCGTCGGTGCGTGGAATGCTTCAGAGATCACCACTCCTGTCGATCCTGTGGATTGCAGGTATACTTCTAATTTGCGGAACTCCCCCTTCCCCACTGTTTATAACAGAGCTGTTTCTGATTTTAAAAAGCGGATTGCAACTTGGAGGGATTATTCTAATTCTCCTCTTCGCAGTTTTCTGCGCCATGACGTATATAATGATTTCAATGACAATGGGAAAAAGCGACGACCTCGTTCCGGAGCCAAAGCCCGTTTCACATGTTCTTAACGCCGTACCACTGGCATTGATTGTAGCCGTAATTCTGCTGGGTATTTCAGCAAGCTTGATTACATCACTACCAAATCAGTTCTAACTCATGATTAATTTATGTAATTTCACCAAGTTGAAACATGGTGTTCGAATGAACACCGATGATCTTCCCGTTCTTTCGATAGAGCTTTTAAAAGCTTCTATCGAGGAGTTGCTTGCCTCATATTCAGTCAGGATACTGGCTTTCTTCGCGATGCCAAACAAAGATCTTGAAAACACCGAAAAACCATTCCATCTGATTGCAATTCTCCTCGATGCTTCAACACGCACTCTGCTTGGAGCTGCTGCTGAAGTGGGAACCAGATACACGGCTTTTACTCCCTTAATACCGGCATTGCATCTTTTTGAACGCGAAATAGCAGAGCAGTACAATATTACGCCCGAAGGTCATCCATGGCTTAAACCTGTTCGTTCACAAAACATGACAGACGCAGACGACGCCGCACAAGAAGCAAATACCGAAAATCCTGCAGATTCAGAAGCTGCAAAATTCTTCAGGCTCAGCGGCAAGGCAACTCATGAAGTTGCCGTCGGACCTGTCCATGCCGGCGTTATTGAACCGGGACACTTTCGGTTCCAATGCCTCGGAGAAGATGTACATCACCTTGAAATAGCACTGGGATATCAACATCGGGGAATCGAAGCCATGTTGAAGGGAGGTCCCGATCTGCGTTCGCTGCATTATGCAGAAACAGTATCGGGAGACACAACCATAGCGTCCGTATCGAACTATGCTGCTATAATCGAAGCACTCTCCGATACCACCCCGTCCGGGGAATCGCTGCTCCTCAGAAACATACTCCTCGAACTGGAACGAATAGTAAACCATGCAGGCGATATCGGTGCCCTGGCAGGCGATGTTGCCTACCTGCCCACATCATCTTATTGCGGCAGAATCCGCGGCGAATATTTGAATATGACAGCGGAAGTAGCCGGCAACAGATTTGGGCGAAATGTTATAATTCCAGGCGGAATGAGAACAGGTTTATCTTCAGAAAAAGCCGAAAAGCTTTTAAATTGGCTTTATAAGACGAAGTACGAACTGGACGTAGCATTAGATATCATGCTTGATGAACCGACAGCACTTGATCGTTTTGAAGGTCTGGGCACAATAACTGAATTTGATGCGCGCACAATAGGGGCAGTAG
The DNA here is from genome assembly GCA_012511845.1 of Lentisphaerota bacterium. GTDB lineage: Bacteria > Verrucomicrobiota > Kiritimatiellia > RFP12 > UBA3636 > JAAZFF01. The sequence continues at coordinate 3,876 of JAAZFF010000080.1, read as the reverse complement.
GAGTTGCAGCAAGGGCAGCCGGTTTAGATATCGATGCCCGCTTTGATCTTCCTCCCGCAGGAGAAGATACTGCCGAACAGCTTTTCCCCTTTTCATCCTCACCGATTCCGGCTTGCTCGGGTGACGTCATCTCGCGCATTAAAATCAGGCGCCATGAAATAGAAAACTCACATGCATGGCTTTTTGAAGTTTTAAAAAATGCTATCGAAAAGCCGTTCACAAACATAGATCCACCCAAAACATCCGGCAAGCTGGCACCTGACAGCTTTGCCGTTGCTGTAACAGAGGCATGGCGCGGAGAATTGGTGCATGTTGTATTTACAGATGAAGCAGGACGTTTCAAACATTATAAAATCATTGACCCGTCTTTCAGAAACTGGTTTGCACTAGCGCTTTCATTGCGCGAAGCGCAAATATCAGACTTCCCAATATGCAATAAAAGTTTCAACCTCTCCTATTGCGGACACGATTTATAAATTTCGTATTTTTGCCTGTCCCTATCGCTCCCCGTTCCCTTACACGGTAATATGGACCATCCCTATTCTCGTGTACGGAAAACGTGTACCGCTTCGCTATGAACGGGTACGATTTCCCAACAAGCCGGTGCCCGGCAAACCGCTGTTTGGAGGGTGAGCGTCCCCGCGAACCGCACTGAGAGCCGTCCCTACCTTTTTGCGCCACCTTAGCTCTACCCACTGCCCACTAACCACTGCCCGGCTTGCCCGGCAAGCCGGGCAAAGGTAGGGCGATGACCTCCGGGCGCGCCGCAGAACAACGGACAGCTCGGAGAGCCGTCCCTACCCTATCTCAGCAGCCGCAGGTCGAAGGAATCGATTTTGGCCTCGAACTTCGGACTTGGGACTCGGGACTGACCCTATTGACCGAATTGATCATATTGAGGCTGCCTCGCAACCACGGCTCATGAGGACATTCGCCCTCCAGCTTTCTTACGCCAACACTCTTCTTTGACTGCATTGACTTTATTGAAATGCTTATCTCTCGTTCTCCGCGGCTCTGCGTTGTAAATGCTCTTCAATCTTGAGTAAAGATAGCATATAATGATTGTATGAAAAGAAAAAAACTGTCGAGATCCATCGCGGGTATAAGTCTGATAGCAATTTGTGCTCTGATATCCGGTTGTGCGCATGAAACAACACAGGTGGAGGGTATAATAGAAACCCTGCCGCCCGAAACCGGAATAAAAATGTATACATACGTGTCGGAATTAGTAAAAATTTCCCCTCGAGATTCCGGAACACTAAACTCATCACTGGCTTCACGCTGGATCGCTACACAGATTCAACGTCTCGGATATAAGCCCAAAGCCGACGCATGGACAGAGTCCACTGCATTCGGCAGCAAAGCTTTCTGCAATGTTTATGTTGATATTCCCGGCAAATCAGATCGCATCATACTGATCGGGTCACATTACGATACAAAAGCTGGTATCTGTGATGATTTTCAGGGTGCCAATGACGGAGGGTCAACTACTGGCGTCCTTCTGGGACTTATTGAGCATTTTTCAAATACAAGACCCCAACTGTACCACACCATAAGATTTGCATTTTTCGATGGTGAGGAATGCTACGGTTCAAAATATCAGGATGATGACGGCTTGCACGGCAGTAAACGCATGGCATATCAATTTGTAAAAGATCGTTCTTCAAGCAGGCTTATAGCTGCAATAATTATAGACATGGTTGGAGATTTCAACCAAAAGCTTGAAATACCCCGTAATGTAACACCATGGCTTGCAACCATAGCGGTCAGAGAGACGGCAGATAATCCCGAAGCTGCCCGGGTAACCCTCGGTTCCAGCATCCTCATCGATGATCACATTCCATTTTTAATTAGCGGTTTTCCTGCGCTAAATTTGATTGATTTCGAATACGGCTCCGCTCCCGGTAAAAATGACTATTGGCATACACCGGAAGACACAATCGATAAAATAGACCCCAACTCCCTCCATAAAACGGGCAATCTTGTTGTGGGTATTTTAAACAGGATTGAAAGAGGAGATGATGTTCCTCCCGAATTAAAACCGCCACGACAAAACACAGCCAACACGGCACAATGAACGTTAAAGTAAAATTCCTTAAATTCATAGACTTTACGATTGGATCGATAGTCAGTTCACTCCTGCATTCCACTCAGAAGGCTCCCGAGCAAAGATCGCTGTCAGAAATAGATGGTCCTATACTTGTAATTCGTCCCGGCGGAATAGGTGATGCCATAATGCTCCTGCCATTGCTCAAGACTCTGCTTGAGTTATATCCCCAACGAGATATCGAAGTACTGTGCGAAAGGCGAAATGAAGCCATTTTTAAAATCGCATTACCGCATATCAAGACAGTATGTTACGACAAAAAAAGTCTTTCACTGATAACATATCTCAGGCGCAGGAAATACGCTGTAGTATTAGATACTGAACAGTATCATAATTTTTCTGCAGTTTTCGCAAAAATTACGCAAGCTCCATTACGCATCGGATTTAATACCAATCCAGGACGCCTATCACCGTATACCAGACTTGTTGGATATAATACTCAGGGTCCAGAGGATAAGGAGTTTTTTAGGCTTCTATATTCCGCTGTTAATGTAAGAGATGAAAGCTCAGCTGACACCCTGCCCTTTGAAAGCAAACAACGTGCCGGAATCATGAAAAATGCGGCTTTACCTGATTTACCTGAATCAATCGATCAAATCAAGTCAGAAATACTGCTTGTTCATGCGGGCGGCAGTATTCCTCAAAAACGTTGTCCTGCAAAAATAATGGCAGAAATGTGCAAATTTGCAAATAGAGAGTTCGGACTCGAGGTCATAGTAATAGGTAGCAATGCAGATAATAAATATGCACAGGAAATCGTCCAACACTCCAACAATATAGCAAAAAATTACTGCGGACAACTGAGTCTTGCAGAAAGTGCCGCTCTTTGTAAAAAAGCGCTAATTGTTGTTGGTCCTGATTCTGCCGTCGCTCATTTGGCAATAGCGGTGGGAACACACGTTGTAATGATATTTGGTCCGGGTAATCCTGTTAAATGGGGCCCGGATGAAAATCAGGGTATTGTGGTACAGGGGGACGTTATGTGTGCCCCCTGCTCCGTCTTTGGATACACGAGACGCTGTTCAAATCCGGAATGTACAAAAAACATAACCTCCGAACACCTCATCGGGTCTTTGCGATCAATTTTAAATAAAATGGAAAATTAATATGAAAAAAGATAATCAAGACAAAAAAGAAGAAATTTCATTTGAAAAAGCAACTGAGAGACTTGAAGAAATCGTTGATTTGATGGAGTCTGGTGATGTAGACCTCGACTCAATGGTTAAGCTGTTTGAAGAAGGTCGCAAACTCATTGCCTTCTGCAATAAAAAACTTACTGAAGTAGAGCGCAAAGTGGAAAAGCTCACTCGCAGTGATGATGGCTCAATCAAATCAGAGCCATTCGACGAAGAAAACGTATAATAAAATATAGCGATACCGTTACAGCATCGCCATTTTTACAGATAAATATTTCTGACTATTTTTCCTGGAAGAATTCAAGTTCCTCACCTGCAGGACCTATACAGAAAGCTATTCGTATATTCATGGGTACCTCAGAAGGTATCACCATGTCTCCTGGTTCCATTGTAATCTTGTACCCGGCGTTGCGAACTGCCTCTACGCAGGCATCTACATCATCTGTGGCAAAGGCCATATGACGTATCGCACCCTGCCCTGGGGAGTCCGTACCATTAGACGTTATTTCTACAATTCCGCTACCGAAATCGAGCATGACACCTTTCATAGTACCATTTTTCCATGAGCGCACCTCGGACATTCGAAGCACATCCCTGTAAAATTCCACCGAACGCTCAAACATTTCCTCACCC
>JAAZFF010000079.1 GCA_012511845.1 Lentisphaerota bacterium | reverse complement strand
CGGAGAAGGATATTCGCTTTCTGCTACAGGGTCGACTGAGGTTGATGCCCTTGTGCGAGTCAGAGATAGTCCTGAATTTACAGACATAACTTCTAAACTCAAGCCTGGGGACAAAGCTACACTCAAAGCTGTCGGGGTCCCGGCTGGAGCCCTTCAACAAGGTACTCTTGGACGATTCTATGCTCGAGTGGGTGGTGAAATTTGCAAGTCTTCCTCCGGATGGACTTTCACTGGTGAGGTTTTTTACGATGATTTATACGACTATATCACGCCTGGTGGTGTGCCGGATCCTGGTGACCTTCCTCCCAAGACAAATGTTAGCATGCCATACAGTAGAACAACTGGAGGAATTCATGGCGGACAAGGAAAAGTCGAGTGGGCAGAGAAAAACATTCCAGGGTGTCCATTCTGGGTTCGAAGTCCAGTTATGAATGTAAGTGCCACCGATAAGGACTATAAACTTCGAATTGTGGCAAGTAGTAGCAGAGGTGGTGGCGAATGGCGGAAATAATGGCAAGACACTACAGTGCATTAATTGCTAAATTTTGTACTAAGATACGTATAATCATGTTTGTAAAAGTGTTTTTCTGTGCAATTGTGTTGAGTGGATGTTATAAAAACAAGCGATATACTTTAAACGAGTTTCTTGTTTTGCAAAATGTTGTTGGAGTCGATGTGTCGAATGTTGTTCACTCTACAATCCAACCGTCTCTGAACAGCGACTATCGGAACTCAGACTACTTTGCAAAACTTTCTCTTTCTGATGAGCAGTATAGGCTTTTTTTGTCTACCAATGCTTTCCGGAGAGAAAATGTGCTTTCGCTGCCTTGCGGATCGCAGTCATGGCCGAAAGTACCTAAGTGGTGGAATATCTCTGAGCATGACCAAAAGGAGCGCTTCTCAAGGCGTGTGGGTGACGCCATAATTATTGTGGTGAGGAAGGATAATTCTACGTATTTATTCGGATCAGACTGAAAGTGTGCATCAGGTTCAACCTGAAAATGAGAAATAAGGGGTTCCTCATGCTTTCATGTTGAGGATATTTCTGTGAAACGTTACTATGAAAACAGTTCAAACGGGGGCGTACCTAACGAGGCATATATGATAACCGTGCAAAAAAATACCCCGTGGCGGGGTGGTAACACTGCCACAACAGCAACTGCAAAAATTTATACAGCTTTGTTCTCTCTCGGAATGCTTGCCTTGTCTGTGCTCCCTTCTTTTGTATGGTGGGCAGTTTCATGCGGCAAGTGGGCAAATACGATTTCCAGGGTTTCGCTTGATTCAGAAGGGGCAGTGCAAGTGTTTTGTCTGTAAATTATTTAAGCGGGGCATGTTAATGTCTTCCTTATATGTCCTTCACGTTTAGGTACACCTTTCCTGTCTCCCATTCATCACTGATCTCTGAGAGGATGGCAGCTACCGGTCTTAGGAGTGAGTTTTCATTTGGGAATAGTCCTGCCACTTTTGTTCTTCTTCGAATTTGTCGATGAAGATTTTCGGCGGCATTACTTGTTCTCAGGCGTTTACGCGCCGTTGGCGGAAGTTTGAACACTGTGAACCCTTCGGGCAAATTTTCTTCCATCCATGCTGAGAGGTTGCTTTGAGTCTTTGCATATTTTTCCACCGTGAGATTGAGG
>JAAZFF010000078.1 GCA_012511845.1 Lentisphaerota bacterium | reverse complement strand
GTACGATCTCACGGCGAGCCGGGCGCGCCGCAGAATAACGGACCGCTTGGAAAGCCGTCCCTACCTTTCTCTGCAACTGCGGCACGAGCGAATCGATTTTGACCCCGGATCCGGGACTCCGGACCCGGAATTTGACCTTTATTGACTCTATTTACCCCATTGAAAAACCTAGCTTTCCCCTGCGCGTTCTCTGCGGCTTTGCGTGAGATATCTGCGCCACCCCACTGGTCACTCTCTTGAGCTGCTTCATCCGCAATTTAAGTTTTAAGTTTATTTTCATACTTAAATGCCATATAATCTGCCGCCTGAAAATAAGTTGAACATAATTAAAAACAATTAAAAAATAAAATGCGAGTTCTCTCTGGGATACAACCATCCGGCAAACTACACCTTGGCAACTACTTTGGAATGATGAAGCAATGCGTGGAACTTCAGGAAAAAGCAGACGCATACATCTTCATTGCCAATTACCACGCTCTCACAACAGTATCCGAACCGGAAAAATTGCGTCAGGATACCACAGATGTAGCGCTTGATTTTCTCTCATGCGGCCTGGATCCCGAAAAAGCCGTATTCTTTCGACAAAGCGATGTTCCCGCAGTACAAGAGCTTACGTGGCTCCTTTCTACAGTTTGCCCGGTAGGTCTCCTTGAGCGTGCTCATTCATACAAGGATAAAATCGCTCACGGCAAAGAGGCAACACATGCCCTTTTCGCTTATCCCGTACTCATGGCAGCCGATATACTTATCTTTCAGTCGGATATCGTACCTGTAGGCAAAGACCAGAAACAGCACCTTGAAATTGCCAGAGATTTGGCAATAAAATTTAACAATAAATTCGGCGAAACCTTCAAAGTTCCCGAACCGCAAATATTGGAGGAGGTTGCGCTGGTACCCGGTATCGATGGACAAAAGATGTCAAAATCTTACAACAACACCATCGAGCTGTCCGCCTCGCCAAAAGCAACCAGAAAAGCAATAATGTCTATAGTCACAGACTCCACTCCCCTGGAAGACCCGAAAGACCCCGATACATGCACCGTCTACCATCTGTATAAACTCATGGCTTCACCCGAACAGGTTCAGGAGATGGCAGATAAGCTGCGTGCCGGAGGCTATGGGTATGGTGATGCAAAGAAGGCACTGCTAAATGCTTTCAATGACAAGTTTTCTGACTTCAGGGAAAAACGTGCCAAGCTGGCAGCTGAACCGGAAAGACTCGAGGAAATATTGCAAAGCGGAGCAAAACGTGCGCAAGCAGAAGCTCGCAAAACATTAAAAATGGCACGAAAGGCTATCGGCGTGGAGTAATGAGACTTATGCAGCAACAACTACTGCCCGATGATTATAAAGTCAATCTGGAGGTCTTCGAAGGCCCGCTTGATCTTCTCCTGTATCTGATCCGCAAAAATGAACTCGACATTTACGATATACCGATAGATACAATTACTGACCAGTATATCGAGTACGTCGACCTCATGAAGATGCTTGACCTCAATCTCGCCGGTGAGTTCATCGTAATGGCAGCTACGCTTTCACTAATAAAAAGCCGAATGCTGCTTCCCATCGAAGAACAAGGCGAAGAAGAGAATTTCGATGACGAGGAAAAAGACCCGCGCTGGGAGCTTGTCAAGCAGCTGGTCGCCTACAAAAAATACAAGGACGCAGCAGACAACCTGCTCAAGCTGGAGCTCAAACAGCAAAACATCTTCGCTCCCAGCGGAATATTAGTTCCTGAAGAAGATCTCGAGGAAGAGGAACGCACACTCGGAGAAGTAGGTATCTTCGATCTCATAAACGCATTCGAACAAGTGCTGGCGAGAGCAAAAATTGAACCCATAGGTGAAATAGAGCCTATAAAATGGACGGTTACTGACAAAATCGACATGATTTTAAAGCAGACATCCTCTTCAAAATCAATCAGGTTTTCAAAGTTGTTTAATCCGGAATCGCCGCGTGGCGAAATCATCGTCACTTTCCTGGCAATACTCGAGCTTTTAAGACTGCGACAAATCAGGGCAACACAGGAATCACCATTTACCGAAATTGAAATCCTGCAAATAAATCCCGCCACCATCAATTCACTGCCGCCACCCGTTATCGGAGGAAAGGATCATGCAGAACCTTTTTGAGCCCGAAACCTCTGATCCTTCAATCAGGCAGATAATCTGTGCCCTCATACTGGGCTCGGATCATCCGATCTCGGCAAAGGAAATACAGGCTATACTGGAGGCTGTAGCAGAAGACGACCGCAAAGAGGAAGAGGAGCAGGCAAAAGAAGTCACAGACGAAGAGCTCGAAGCTACTCAGGAAGCGATAACACGCATACAAAAGAATGGGCCCCCCGACGAGTCTGCTTCAGAAAAACCTCCGGTCAAAGATGCGACGCCAAAAGAAGAATCCACCCGCGCCACGCATACTGATATAATATCAATATCTCACATAAAAAGCATTATTGCCGAACTGCAGACCGTGTTCAAAGAATTTGGTGTCGGTGTAGAACTGATGGAAGTTTCCGATGGATACAGATTCCAGACATCCTCAGATTGTGGTAAATGGGTACGTAAAATGCTCAATAAAGGCAAGCCGACACGCCTTACAAGACCAACAATAGAAACGCTGGCAATAATAGCTTACCGGCAACCTGTAACGCGTTCGGAAATCGAATCAATAAGAGGAGTAAGCGCCGGTCACGTAATAAAAGCACTGATGGAGATGCAACTGGTAAAAATGATCGGACGAAGCGAACTGCCCGGCAGACCATTTCTGTTCGGAACAACAGAAACTTTCCTCAATCACTTCGGGCTGAAGAGTCTTAAAGATCTGAAACCAATAGAAAAATAACAAAAGCTTCAACACGTAAACAAACTATTGCTGAAAATGACAGAAAAGAAATTTCCGTTTGGAATTGATACAATAAACGAAATAGAAAAACACACCCCTACCCCTTTCCATATATATGATGAAGCCGGCATAATCGACAACGCCAGACGACTCGCCAAAGCTTTTTCATGGAACAGGGGCTTTAAAAATTATTTTGCAGTTAAGGCTGCACCAAATCCGGCAATACTCTCAACACTGAAAAAAGAAGGATTTGGAGCCGACTGCAGCTCTTTGCCGGAATTGATAATTGCCGAAAAATGTGGCGTCGTCGGCGAGGATATCATGTTCACGTCTAATGATACTCCTGCAGAAGAATTCAGAAAAGCTTACGAGCTTGGGGCAATCATAAACTTTGATGACATTACTCATATCGACTTTGCAGAAAAAGCAGCCGGAGGCATCACTCCTCTCGTATCATGCAGATACAACCCCGGCAAGGCTAAAGTCGGCAACGCGATCATCGGTTCCCCCGAAGAAGCAAAGTACGGATTTACCCACGATCAGATGATCGAGGGTTATCGCTTGCTGAAAGCGAATGGTGTAAAACGATTCGGCATTCATACAATGGTTGCATCAAACGAGCTGAACGCCGGCTACTTCGTTGAAACAGCAAACATACTTTTTAATCTCGTGGCAGAAATCTCTGCCGAACTTGGAATTGTTTTCGAATTTATCAACCTTGGCGGAGGCATCGGTATACCTTATAAACCGGAACAGGATGCTGTTGATCTAGATGCAATAGGT